>NZ_JBEZJL010000022.1:0-140241 GCF_040651755.1 Actinomadura sp. NPDC048394
CGACAGGCCGTTTCGCCGCGGAGCGCTGGCGGAGCGGGGAAACGGCCTGTCGGTCGCAACGGGGGTTCCAGGGGGTCGCCCCCTGGGAGATCAGAGCTTCTTGCCGGCGGACTGGAGGTTCTCGGCGGCCTCGACGATGCGGGCGGCCATCGCGGCCTCGGCCGCCTTGCCCCACGAGCGCGGGTCGTACTGCTTCTTGTTGCCGACCTCGCCGTCCACCTTCAGGACGCCGTCGTAGTTGCGGAACATGTGGTCGGCCACCGGGCGGGTGAACGCGTACTGGGTGTCGGTGTCGATGTTCATCTTCACCACGCCGTACGACACCGCCTCGCGGATCTCCTCGAGGCTGGAGCCGGAGCCGCCGTGGAACACCAGGTCGAACGGCTTGTCCTTGCCGTACTTGGCGCCGACCGCGTCCTGGATCTCCTTGAGCACCTCGGGGCGCAGCTTCACCGAGCCCGGCTTGTACACGCCGTGCACGTTGCCGAACGTCGCGGCGAGGATGTAGCGGCCCTTCTCGCCGACGCCGACGGCCTCGGCGGTCGCGATCGCGTCGCCGGGGGTGGTGTACAGCTTCTCGTTGATCTCGTTGGCGACGCCGTCCTCCTCGCCGCCGACGACGCCGATCTCCATCTCCATGATGATGCGCGCCTTCGCGCACTCCTCGAGGAGCCCGGCGGCGATGTCGAGGTTCTCGTGCAGCTCGACGGCGGAGCCGTCCCACATGTGCGACTGGAACAGCGGCTCCTCGCCGCGCGCGACCCGCTCCTGCGAGATCTTGATCAGCGGCCGCATGAAGCCGTCCAGCTTGTCCTTCGGGCAGTGGTCGGTGTGCAGCGCGATGTTCACCGGGTACTTGGCGGCGACGACGCGCGCGTACTCGGCGAGGGCGCTGGCGCCGACGACCATGTCCTTGACGGTGGACCCGGACAGGTACTCGGCGCCCCCGGTGGAGACCTGCACGATGCCGTCGCTCTCCGCCTCGGCGAAGCCGCGCAGCGCCGCGTTCAGCGTCTGGCTCGACGTCACGTTGATGGCGGGGAAGGCGAAGCCGTCGCGCTTGGCCTTGTCGAGCATCTCCGCGTAGACCTCGGGCGTTGCGATGGGCATTGTCAGCGTCCTTTCATACGCAGGGTGCCGCCGGGCATCCGGCCGGGCGGTAGCACCACGAACTACCGTCTACCCAGGTGAGCGGCCCGGGTCACACGGTCTCCGGTCTGGCATGCCGTCCGCTGCTCAGTATCCCGTCGGGGCGCGCGTTCCGCCTAATCGCGACGTGCGGAAAGGTACGCTCGCGGTGTGGATCTCACGACGATTCCCCTCGACATCACCGAGTGGCTGCACCCGACCGCGTGGCTGCAGCTGTTCGGGACGTTCGCGACGATCGGCGTGCTCGCCATCATCTTCGCGGAGACCGGACTGCTGATCGGCTGCATCCTGCCGGGCGACTCGCTGCTGTTCACGGCGGGGATCCTCACGGCGGTCTCGACCGTCAACGGCCAGGAGTTCCAGTCGCTGTCGCTGCCGTGGCTGCTGGTGGGCGGCCCGGTCGCGGCGATCGCGGGCGCCCAGCTCGGGCACTTCCTCGGCGCCCGCTACGGCCGCCGCCTGTTCGACCGCCCCGACTCCAAGCTGTTCCGGCGGGAGTGGGTGGACAAGGCGGAGTACTACTTCAACCGGTTCGGCCCGGCGCGCGCCGTGCTGCTGGCCCGGTTCATCCCGATCGTCCGGACGTTCCTGAACCCGCTCGCCGGGATGCTGGGCATGGACGCCCGCAAGTTCTTCGTCTGGAACGTCATCGGCGGCGTGGTCTGGACGGACGCGCTGTTCCTGCTCGGCCACTTCCTCGGTTCCGAGGTCCCGGACATCGAGAAGTACATCCTGCCGGGGGTCGCGGTGATCCTCGTCCTGTCGGTGATCCCGATCGTCCGGGAGATCATGAAGGGGCGCGGCGGTGGCAACGGTCCGAATAAGAATGACCGTGAAGAGTCACGTCCGTCGCTCAGGAGTGACAGTTATCGCTAACCTCCCCATGTGGGACGTCATCGGTCGGACCCTATAGGTCTCGCACGCATCGTGATCGCGGCCATCGCCGTGGTCTTCGCCTTAGCGCTTCTCGTGGTGGGCGGCATCGCACTGGTGAACGCGGTGTCCGGCTCGCCGGACAAGCAGAGCCCGTCCGCGGCCCCCGCCTCCCCGAGCGGCCAGAGCACGTCCTCCCCCGATGCGTCCCCCACCGCGCAGGCCCCCTCGGCGAACGTCCCCCTGCTGATCCGCGTCACCGGCCAGCCGACCACGGTGATCGTCCGCGTCCCCGACACCGGGCGGGTGCTGACCCAGGGCGTCCACGACACCGGGGAGGTCCTCCAGTTCAAGGAGGACACCCTGGACGTCGTCGCGGCGAACGGCGGATCGCTCCAGGTCAGCATCTACGGCAAGCTGCAGGCGGCGAAGCCGCAGGGGCAGCGCGCCACCTGGTACGTGCGCCCGAAGGCCTAGGCCTGGGAAAGGCCGAGGTCGTCGACGGCGTAGGGGTGCCGGTAGGTGAGGCCCTCCGCGGCGATGCGGGCGGCGGCGCCGCGCTCCAGGATCGTCGCGACGGCGACGACCTCGGCGCCGGCCTCGCGGAGCGCCTCGACGGCGGTGAGGACGGAGCCGCCGGTGGTGGAGGTGTCCTCGACGGCGAGGACGCGGCGCCCGGCGACGTCGGGGCCCTCGATCCGGCGCTGCAGGCCGTGCGCCTTGCCGGCCTTGCGAACGACGAACGCGTCGAGGCGGCGGCCGCGCGCGGCGGCGGCGTGCAGCATGGCGGTGGCGACCGGGTCGGCGCCGAGGGTGAGGCCGCCGACGGCGTCGTAGTCCAGGTCGGCGGTCGCGTCGAGCATCACCCGCCCGACGAGGGGCGCGACGGCGCCGTCCAGGGTGACCCGGCGCAGGTCGACGTACCAGGACGCCTTCTTGCCGGAGGACAGGGTGAAGTCCCCGTGCACGACGGCCTTGTCCTTGATCTCTCGCAGCAGCTCATCACGATCGCTCACACCACGAACCCTATTCATCCGCCGCCGGGCCGCCGCAGCCGCACTGTACGGTTGCGGCGGGAAGGGGGATCATGACGCCGGGTTCCGTGGTGCTGCTGCACGCGCCGGGCGCCGCCGCGGCGTCCTGGGGCGACATGCCGGAGATGCTGCGCTCGTACGGGATGGACGTGATCGCGCCGGACGTGCCGGACGGCGCGGGGGCCCGGTACGTCGCCCGCGTCTCGCTGATCATCTCGGCGGCGGGGCCGTCGGTGCCGCTGGTGCTGGCGGCGCACGGCGCGGCGGGGCCGCTGCTGCCGGCGATCGCGCTGGCGCAGCGCGCGGCGCACCGTCCGGTGGGCGGGTACGTGTTCGTGGACGCCGAGCTGCCGCGCCCGCCGGGCGCCGCGCACGACCACGACGCGCTGCCGGGGCCGCCGGACTGGCCGGAGGCGCCGTGCGGCTACCTGCGCACCCACGCCGACCAGGCGGCGTTCCCCGATCGGGACGGGACGGTCCGGGAGGCCCGGCTGCGCGGCTGGGCCGTCGTCCAGCACGAGCCTCCCGCCGCCGCGGCCCAGGCGTTCAGCGAGCTGATCTCGACGCTCTAGGCCGCGGCGGGCGCCGTCAGGACGCGTCCGCCTCGCCGGGCGCGGGGCGGTTCGAGCCGCGCAGGGTGAGCAGGGTGAGCAGCGCGGACGCGAGGGCGGCGGCCCCGCAGACGACGAAGCCGATCGAGTAGCCGTGGCCGACCGCGTCCAGGGCCATGGAGTGGACGGGCTTGAGCGGCGGCGCGGCGGCGGACGCGCCGTTGATGCCGAGCGGGCCGCCTTCGTGCAGCACCTCCATCGCGGCGTGCTTCAGGCCGGCGGGCAGCGGCGAGGCGTCGAGCTTGTCGGTGAATCCGGCGCCGGCGCGGCTGAGGGCGACCGCGCCGATGACGGCGGGGCCGAGGGTGAAGCCGAAGTCGCGCAGCAGGTTGGTGGTCGCGCTGGCCATGCCCTCCAGGTGGTGGGGGACGGTGTTGACGGCGGTCGCGGTGATCGAGGAGACGGTGACGGCGAAGCCGATGCCGACCAGGCCGAGCGGCAGGATCAGCGAGGTCATGGCGCGGTCGCCGATCGGGAGGGTCGCGGTCCAGAAGTCGCCGGCGGCGATGAGGATCAGCCCGCCGCCGGTGAGCAGGCCGGGCGCGACGCGGTGCAGGAGCCGTTCGGTGACCGGCAGCAGCACGAGCGCGAGGCCGTTGAGCAGCAGGAACGCCATGGCGGTGTGCATGGGCGGCTGGTCCTGGGCGGGGCCGAGCCGGATGCTGACCGAGTAGGCGGTGCCGAGGAAGCTGAACATGCCGACGACGGCGACGATGGACGCGACGGCGAAGGACCGGTTGGCGAACAGGTCGAGGCGCAGCAGCGGGGAGCGGACGCGCAGCTCGGCGACCACGAACGCGGCGAGGAACGCGGCGGCCAGCACGAACCCGGTGACGACGGGGGTGGAGCCCCAGCCGTCGTCGGGGCCCTGGATGATGGCGAAGAGCAGCGCGAACAGGCCGAGGCCGATGGTGATCTGCCCGGCCGGGTCGAGGGAGCGGCCTTCGGGGGCGCGGGAGTCGCGGGCCAGCAGGGTGCTGGCGGCCGCGCTGATCACCGCGACGACGGTGACGACGATGAACGACCAGCGCCACGACCCGTAGGTGGCGGTGATGCCGCCGAGCAGCGGCGCGAGGAACCCGCCGGTGGACAGGCACGCGGCCCACAGGGCGATGACACGCGCGCGCTGCGTGCCGCTGGATCCGGCGGCGAGCATGGCGAGCGAGGTCGGGAACAGCGCGGCGGCGCCGAGGCCGGCGAGCGCCTGCCCGGCCCACAGCTGGTGGACGCCGGAGCTGGTGGTGCTGACGGTCTCGCCGATCGCCATCAGGACGGCGCCGCCGATGAGCAGCCGCTTGCGGCCGAACAGGTCGCCGAGCACGCCGAACGTGAGTTCCAGGACGGCGACGGGCAGCAGGAACGCGTCGGAGATCCAGGTGAGCTGGGAGCCGACGGGGTGCAGGTCCTTCTGGAACAGGCCGTTGAGGGTGGCCGGGATCGCGATGCCGATCTGCGCGAGGCAGACCGCGACGCAGCAGGCGATCAGCGTGCCGCGCGCGAGGGTCGCGCCGGACGCCGGGGTGGAGCGGGACGGGGTCTCCGCGGTGGTGGACACGTGGACTCCTGACGGGACGGGGTGGGCGGTCAGCGGCCCTGGGACGGGGGTTCGGCGGGTCAGCGGCGCGCGCCGACGAGGACGCCGGGCCGGTAGGGGACGAAGGCGGCGCCGTCGAGGCCGAGGGCGAGGGCGCTGCGCTGCAGTTGCGCGGCGCCGGTGCCGCTCCAGCGCCCGGTGGTGACCCGCTGCTGGACGGCGTGGACGGCGGCGACGGTCTCGGCGGTGGTGAAGTTGCAGTGGCTCTGCCGGGCGACGTACGCCTGGCGCAGCAGGGCGGAGCGTCCGGCGGCGCGGACGCGTCCGGCGAACGCGTTCTCCTGTTCGACGGGGACGAGCTGGTCGGACGTGGTGTGGACGTCGAGGAGGGGGACGGCGAGGCCCTGGCCGGCGGTGGAGGTGCGGCGCAGGGACCGGACGGCGGCGGGGTCGGCGGTGACGTCCGCGCCCTTGGTGAGGCGGGTGAGGTCGGCGTCGAGGTTCAGCCCGGCCGTCCGGTACAGGGCGCGGACCTGCGCGGCGTGCGAGGACCGCCGCAGCAGCGCGGCGTAGTCGACGCCCTTGTTCCACGAGGTGTTGCCGCCGGCGGACAGTTCGACCTGGTAGCGGGCGGTGGTCAGGAAGGGCAGCAGGCCCTGCGCGAACCAGGCGTACTGCTGCTTTTCCTGGCCGGCGTAGTCGTTCCGGGCGGGCGGTTGCTGGTTCGGGGCCCAGTCGGCGAGGTTGAGGTAGGCGGAGGCGAGGGCGATCCGGGCGCGTCCCTGCGGGGTGGACTGCGCCTTGGTGACGGCGTCGGTGAGCGTCGCGCCGAGCGCCGCGGACTCGCCGGCGTCGGAGAAGCCGACGAGCCGGGTGCCGCTTCCCGGGCCGAGGAGCGCGGCGATCGCGTACTCGGCGTCGAGCTGGTAGTTGTCCAGGTCGACGCCGCCCGCGACGAGCCCGCAGAGGCCGAGCGCGCCGTCGACGCGTCCGGCGCCGTCGCGGGCGATCTGCGCGTTGATCAGGCCGCCCATCGACTGGCCGACGGAGATGACGTGCCGGGGCCGCCCGGCGGCGCCGCGGAACGCGTCGATCGTGGCGAACTGGTCGCGTTCGGCGGACTTCAGCGCCCACATCGAGCCGTTCGGGTCGTAGGACGAGCCGGCGAGCGCGTAGCCCTCGGCGAGCAGGGCGGTCCGGGCGCCGGGGCTCGGTGCGTCCTGCGCGACGAGGGGGCCGAAGCCGTGGCTGAACAGCAGCAGCGTGCCGTTCCAGCGGGCGGGCACTTCGGCGGTCCAGGCGGCGCCGTCGGCGAGCTTCCCGGAGTAGGCGGCCGTGGCGGTGGACGGGGTGGACGCGGCGGACGGGAGGGCCGGGGCGAGGGCGAGGGCGGTGCAGGCGGCGGCGAGGCCGCCGAGGCGGCGGGTGCGGCGGGGGAGGGACATGAGGGGCTCCTGATCGGGGAGCGTGCCGGAAGGTCGCCGCGAATGTACGGCTGTTTCTTGACCGCTGTCAATAATGTGACGAATATCGGACCATGCGCCGCCGCACGCCGATGATCAGCGGTTTCAGCCGAGCGGGAGGGTGTCCAGGATCCGGGCCGCCTCCGCCGCGGCCGGGCGCTCCCACCGTCCCGCGAGGTCGCGGAAGACCGCCTCCGCGCGCATCGCGGGCCAGCCCTCCGGCAGGTGCTCCGCCGGCAGGTGCGGGTCGCGGCGCACCAGCTCCAGCCAGTCGCTGTGCAGGACGAGCTGCCGCGCGAGGTCGTCGGGCAGCCCCGCCGCGGCCTCCGGGCGGTCAGCCCCGCCCGCGCCGCCCGCACTCGTGCGGTCGGCGCCGTCCGTGGTGTCCCAGCGGTCGAGGAACGCCTGGTAGCGGGCGGCCATCGCGGGCACGTCGAACGCCTGCTCCAGCACGTCCCGCACCTCCGTCGGCGGCAGCACGCTCCCGCCGAAGACCCGGATGTGGGCCTCCAGCCCGAGCCCGGCGACCGCCGCCGCGACGTCGACCATGCCGGGCGCCACCCACAGCCCGTTCTGCAGCGGCCCGAACCCCGCCCAGATCAGCCGGGACCGCAGGTCGTGCCGCTCGCGCCGCCAGTCCTCCGGCAGCGAGAACCCGACGAGCGTCCACCGGCCGTCCCAGTTCCGGTTCACCACGCCCGCGCGCCAGATCCGCTCGCGGCCGTCCTCCAGCACCTCGACGGCGTGCGCGGACAGCCCGAAGTACATCTTGCGGCCCTGCCGGTGGCGCTCCAGCAGCCCGCGCTTGACCATCCGGTTCAGCGACGTCCGGACCGCGTGCTCGCCGAGCCCCACCCGGCCGAGCACCTCGATGACGCTGCCCGACGACACCGCGACGGGGCGCCCGAGCACGTGCGCCCCGAAGAACGTGAGCATCAGCGGGCGCGTGCGCGCCTCGGCGCCGGCGGAGTTGGGCATCCCCACAGCGTAAGGGGATCCGCCCGCCGCGCCCTCCCGGCTCAGTTCTTGAGGAGGTCGTCCAGGAGCGCGTCGTAGTCGTCCTCGCTGCGGCCGAGGTCGATGCGGGCGCGGTAGCGCAGCCGCAGCAGCGCCTCGAGGCTGTCCTCGGCGAGGGCGACGTCGTCGGGGCCCGGGGTGAGCGACTCGTCGTCGGGGACGGGCGGCTCGTCGGGGTCGCCGATGCCGGTGCCGACGGCGCGGTCGCGCAGGGCGAGCACCACGTCGGCGCCGCTGGTGGCCCAGTCGTGTGCGCCGGACGCGTCGCCCTGGGCGTACAGCACCTCGGCGACCGTGCGGTACACCTCGGGGTCGCGCGGCTTGTCGGCGCGGATCTGGTCGACGAGCGTGCGCGCCTCGTCGGCCTTCCCCAGCTCGAACAGCGCGTCGGCCAGGTAGGCGCGCGGGTCGCCGTACACCTCGCCGCCGTCCTCCATGGCCCTGCGGTACAGCTCGGCGGCCTTGCCGTGGTCGCCCGCGTGCTGCCACTGCTCCCCGGCGCGCAGCAGGACGTTGGCGCGCGACACCCCGCCCGTCACCGACTCGGCCAGCGCGGACAGCCGCTCGGCCGCCGAGATGTGATCGCCGGTGCGCAGGGTGTCGAACTCCAGGTCGTCGAGATCGTCTTCCGTCACATGCGTCACGGTTCAACGCTACCCGCCGGCGGCCGGCCGAAGCGGGCGAATCACTGATGATCGTGCATTACCCGCCCGTATGTGTCCGGGGCGTACCGCCGTCACCTGCGGGAACGTTCGAGGGCGTCCCAGAATCCGCGGCGCAGCGCGTGCCGCACCTCGTCGTGGAGCAGGAAGTCGATGGGCAGCGAGGAGCCCTGCAGCAGGCGCGCCTCCAGGTCGGAGGGCATGCGCGGCTTGCGGGCGAGGACGGCCTCCAGCCACAGCGCGGGCGCGTCCCGCGCGACGGACTCGCCGAAGTCCTGGCCCTCCTGGTGCGCGGCCTTCACGGCGTCCGACAGGGTCGGGGTGCTCTGCTGCGCGGGGACGGGCGCGATCTGCTGCGGCCCGGTGTAGGGGCCGTGCGGCTGGCTCGTGGGCAGCGGCGACGGACCGGACGTCTGGGACGGCAGCGTCTGCGGCGGGGGCGGCGGCGACGGGGACGGCACCGGCGACGAGGTGTACTGCGGGCCGAGCGGCGGCTGGCTGGACGCCGGCGCGGGGGCCGGGGCGGGCGGCGCGGACGAGGGCGGGGCCTGCAGCGGCGAGGACGGCAGCGGCAGCCCGCCGGAGCCGAGCGACGACGACGAGCCCAGCGAGGACGACGACCCGAGGCCGCCGCTTCCCGGCAGGGGCAGCGGGCCGGTGGGGACGCCGGTGCCGCCGCTCCCGCCGCCGTAGCCGCCGGACGACCCGGACGATCCCGACGGCCCCGCCGAGCCGAGCCCGGCGGTGGCGGGGCTGAGCGGCGGCTGCCCGCCGAGCGGCGACGACGGCGGCGGGCCGTTGTGCGCGGTGGTCTGCAGCGGGCCGAGCGGGGCGCCGGCGCCGCCGGGGCCGTGGCCGTTGGAGCCGTGCCCGTTGGACAGCGGGCCCGCGCCGAGCGCGGGGGCGCCCGACCCGGCCGAGGAGCCGGACCCGGTGTCGATGCCGGTGAGCAGGTTGACGTAGGGGCGCAGGTGCCCGGCGCCGATCTCGATGAGGTCGTCGCACTCCTGGCGCAGCACGCGGGAGATCGTCCAGTTGCCGTCGACGGCGACGTGCACGACGGTGACGCGCAGGCCGAGGTCCTGGGCGTCGGAGACGACCTGGGCGAGGTCCTCGTCGCCGCTGACGACGACGGCGTCGGCGAGGGCGCCGTTGCGGGCGAGGGTCATCAGGTCGCGGTGGATCTCGGTGTCGACGCCCTCGCGGCGGCCGGGGCGGATGCGGCCGAGGCGGAGCTTGAGGCCGGGCAGGTCGGCGAGCGCGTCGTGCTCGGGGGCGCGACGGCCCTCGACGGTGGCCTCGTACCAGTAGCAGCGCAGCAGCGGCATGCCGGTGCGCTCGCGCGCGAGGTTGCTCAGCAGCTGCAGCAGCCCGCTGAAGTCCCACGAGACGGTCTCGCGATGGCGGGTGCCGTGCACCGCCATGGCGCCGTCGGCCAGCAGGTAGCCGGCGTCTACGAACAGCGCGCAGCGATCCATGCGACACCGCCCTTCCTCTACACGGGAGCTCACAGGCCGGCGTAGTGACCTCGGGCGCCTATAGCGTAGTGAAGCCCGTCAGCCCCGTAGGCCAATACGGCGATTCGCACTCTTTCATGGCATACCGCCGGTTCGCGACTCCCCAGTAACAACAAACTGGGAACCGCGGCGGACGCTACCAGCCGTTGCCGTCCCGCCCCGCCCTTCCCCATGATCTTTACGGGAAGAGCAGGTGACGGGGTTCAGCCGTAGGGTCCCCGCGACCGTGTCTTCAACCGCCCATGGAACCGGCCGTCGGCGAGGACGGGCGCCATCACCCGGCGCGGGACGCCCAGGGGAGCGCCCGCGCCTGCCTCGACGCGCACGCCGCCGCCCACCTTCACGTGCACGCCGCCGCCTGCCCTGACCCGCACCCCGCCCGCTCTGACGTGCACGCCGCCCGCCCCGATGTGCGCCCCGCCCGCGTGGACGTGGACGCCGCCGCCGACCGTGACGTCGACCAGCCCGCCGGGCCCGCCCGCCGCGACGCTGACGCGGACGAACAGGCCGTGCGGATGCCGGTGCACCGGCGGCGGCGTGTGCGGGTGCGGACGCTTCTTCGGCGGCCTGCTCACCGGCGGCGCCGGGACCTGCGGCTTCGGGGCCGGCCGGTGCGCGGCGGGCACGACCAGGGGCGGCGCGGGACGCGGCGGCGCCGAACGGGGCGCGGCCGGGTGCGGCGCGGCCGGTTCCGGGGCCGGGGCCGGCGGGCGCGGCACGGCCTGCGCGGCGGCCGGCGGGTCGTGCGCGGGCCGGATCGGCTGCCTGTCGGACACGAGCATCATCGCGGCGGCCACCGCGGCCGCCACCGCCACCGCGCCGCCGCCCGCGAGCGCCTGCTGCTGCCGTTTCGGCAGGTGCCGCAGCCAGGTGAACAGGCCGCCCTTGGACGCCAGCGCAACGCCGGACGCGGTGCCGAGCACCAGCGGGCCGAGTCCCTCGCGCAGCGCCGTGTTGAGGTCGGCGAGCTCGGCGTGCAGCGCCTTGCAGCCGGCGCAGCCGTCGAGGTGCCGCTGGATCCGGCGGCTCTCGCGCGCGGCGAGCGCGCCGCGCACGAACGGGCCGAGCCGCTCCAGCGTCGGCCGGCACTCGCGGCGCGTGTCGCCGAGGCCCGCGACGTGCATCTGGAGGTAGGCCTGCCGGAGCCCCTCGCGGGCCCGGTAGGCGAGGGCCGCCGCGCCGTTGGCGGTGAGGCCGAGCAGCGGCGCGACGTCGGCCGGCTTGGCGCCCTCGACCTCGGTGTGCCAGAGCACCTCCTGCCAGCGGTCGGGCAGCGACCGGTACGCCTGGACGATCATCGAGCGCTCCAGCTCGGCGAGGGCCGGGTCCTCGAAGGGGACGCCCTCGTCGAACTCCTCGATCCGGTCGGTGCGGTGGACGCGGCGGTCGGCGCGCCGCCGGTCGTACACCGCGCGGCGCACGGCGGTGAGCAGGTAGGGGCGGAACCCGGTGTCGGGCCCGGCGCCGCGCCGCAGCACGCCGAGGACCTTGGCGAACGCGTCCTGCACGGCGTCCTCGGCGGCGGCCGCGTCGGACCCGCCGGTCAGGTGCCGGGCGAGGCCGCGGGCCGCGGCGACGTGCCGCTCGTACAGCGTCGCGTACGCCGAGACGTCGCCGTCGCGGACCCGCGAGATGAGCGCCGCGTCCCCGGTCCCGGTCGTGGCGGGCTCCTCCACGTGGCCTCCTCACGGACGCGCTGTCCTTGGCGGGCTCTTCGCCACCCCGATGCTAGCTCGTTGTGACGCCTTGACCACACATTGTCGCCCACGCGGGCACTCGGCATGTTCGATTTCGCGGATCCGCGTCATGGCGGGGGCGGTCGCGCGTTGGAGGGGCGTGGGCGGTTCCCCAGTCCGTCCACCCGGGGTGCGCCCGTTCCGGCGAGGGGGCTGAACGGGCGCGCCCCGCTCCGTTCGTCGCCGCAGGCCGGAGCGGGGCCGGAGCCCTGCCGGGGCTCGGCCGGGGTACGGCCCGGGGGTCAGCGGGTGATGGCGGCGCGGCCCAGTTCGGTGAGGGCGGTCTCGGTGCGGGGCGTCTCCCACTGGACGGTGCACCGCCTGCCCGCCAGTTCGACCGTGGCGATGGCGTTGTCGAACCAGGGCCCGTCGGTCATCCGCCACCGCAGCGGCGGCGCGGGCACCTTCGCCAGCTTGGCGAGCGCCCGGAACGCCCCGCTCACGCCGCGCATGGACGCGATGCGGTTGGCGCGGCGGATGGTGCCGTTCAGCGGGTTGCGCAGCGGCGAGCAGATGATCTGCGTGATGGCCGACGCCGTGTCCGGGGCGGTCACCCGGGACAGGCACGAGTAGTGGATGTCACCGGAGAGAAAGGAGATGCTGGCCGGGGCGGGACCCCGCTCCCCCTTGCCGACCGCGATCACGTCCTCGGCCACCTCGCGGAAGGAGCGCTCGAACGCCGCCCAGTGCTCCAGGTCGGCGGCCTGCCGGACCTTCTCGCCGGCGGCGGCGGCCCGCTTCCCCCACGCGCCGCCCGCGACGGCCTCGTTCCACGACTCGGCGTGGTGGATGGTGCGGGGCAGCAGGTAGGGCAGCGAGCTGGCGATGAGCAGGTGGTCCATGCCGCCCTGGCACTGCCCGTCGAGCCAGCGGAACTCGTCGTCGTCGAGCATCCCGCGGCGGTCGGCGGTCAGCAGCCGGGAGCAGCGGCTGTCGACGACGACGAGCCGGGTGCCGCCCCAGTCGTGCGCGTAGCTCCACCGCATGGTGTCGGGCTGCTTGTCGGCGCGCTCGGCGAACTCGTCGAGGATCTTGCCCGCGTCGCCGCCGTTCTCGGACGCGGCGCGCACCGCGGCGAGCAGCGGGTCGGACGCCCGGTCCTGCGGCGACATGTTCCCGAGGTGCTGGTAGACCCAGTAGGAGCCGATCCCGCCGGTGATCCGGGCCCGCCACCACGGCTGCGCCCACATCTCCGTCCGCCACGCGTACGAGGTGTTCCAGTCGTCGCGGATGTCGTGGTCGTCGAAAATGGTGAAGGTCGGGACGGTCGACAGCAGCCACCGGACGGCCGGGTCGTCGCGCCAGGCCAGCTTGTACAGGTGGGTGTAGTCCTCGAAGTCGGCGGCCTCGTCGACGGGCGGCTCGTCCGCAGCGCGCCGGCCGCGGATGAACTCCTTCATCTCGTCGCTCAGCTCGTCGGCGTAGACCTGGTCGCCGACCATCAGCAGGACGTCGGGCCAGGCGGCGTCGTCGCCGGCCATGAGGCGGTGCGCGAACGCGGCGAGCGCGTCGTGCCCGAACCGCTCGGGGGTGCCGGGGGAGCGGCGGCACGACCCGAACGAGATGCGCAGCGTCCCGTCCGGGTCGAGGGTCCGGATCATGCTGGGCGGCCGGCCGGAGCCGGGTTCCGGCCAGACCGTCTCGCCGTCGACGGCCACCTCGTAGGGGACGCGGGCGCCGGGTTCGAGGCCGTCGACCTCCACGACCGCGTAGTGGTGGCCGTGCGCGGTGAACGTGCGGGCGCCCGCGTCCACCCCGTGCTCGCGGGCGACCACGCGGACCTCGCAGGGGCGGTCGGTCTCCACCCAGATCGTCGCGGTGCGGGCGCTCACGTGGCGGAGGTGGGGGCCGAGTGCCAAAGCGGTCATAGAAGGTCTCTCTAGCGGAACCCGGCGCTTCGCGTCCACCCCGTCGCGGTCAGTGCCCGCTGTCGTCGAGGAACGCGGCTTCGGTCTCGGGGGCGAGCCCTACGGTGGGACGGTCCGGACGTTGCGGTGCCTGCCCGCCTATGGATCGCAGCCAGTTCCAGGTGTCTTCCACCGTCTCCTCTATGGGACGGCATCGCAGACCGGTAGCGAGCGCTTTGGTGACGTTGCCCTGGTGCATGCTGTCGTGATCCTCGCCGGGCGGCAGCCAGATGGGGAGCTGCGTCCACGGTTCGATACCGGCCTTGAGGATCTCCTCTGGGGACGCCCATACGAACTCGGCGTCGGACCCGGTCGTGGAGGCGCATGCGGCCAGGAGCCCGCCCATCGTGGTGTGGCCTGGCGGGCTCACCAGGTTGTACGGGCCGCCTAGCCGCTGCTCGATGGCGTCGAGGGTCCAGGCGGCCAGGTCGCGGACGTCGATGTACTGGAGCGGCAGGTCGCGCGGGCCCGGCGCCAGGACCCGTCCCGCGCGCGCGACGCGGGTGAGCCACCAGGGCAGGCGTCCGATGTTCTCGTAGGGGCCGAGTATCAGGCCCGCGCGTACGAGCAGAGCGCTGTCGCCGAACGCGTCGATCGCCGCCAGTTCACCGCCGCGCTTGGACTCCGCATAGGGGACCTGACCGTCGTCCTTGGAGCCCTCTACGACGGCGGCGGTCTCGTCCAGTCCGGCACCCGTCGGGTAGGCGTAGACGGACCGGCTGGAGATGTAGACGTACCGCCCGACCCGTCCCTTCAGGAACCGGGCCGCGTCGCGGACGACCGTCGGCTCGGCTGACCAGGTGTCGACGACCGCGTCCCACTCCCCGGTGGCGAGCGGTGCGAGGCCGTCTTCCGCAGTCCGGTCGCCGTGCAGGGCCGTCACGCCTTCCGGCGGTTCGTGGCGGCCCCGGTGGAAGACGGTCACGTCCCAGCCGCGCGCCAGCGCCGCGTCGGTGATGGCGCGTCCGACGAACTCGGTACCGCCCAGCATCAGGAGTCTCATGCGCGAACTGTACGGTCCGTACTTTACGTACGGAAGCGTTGCACGCTGTCGGCGGAATCCCGCGCCCGCGCGTGGTCACATGCCGCGCCCGCGCGTGGTCACATGCCGCGCTCGGGGTGCGCGGCGAAGCCGCGCAGCAGCGTGTCCACGACCTGCGTCGCCAGGGCGGCCGGGTCCTTGGCGTCGTTCCCCGTGCTGACCTCGTGGATCAGCGCGTAGTAGACGCGCCGCGCCCACGCCAGGTCGGCGTCCGCGCGCAGCGCGCCCGCCTCCTGGGCGCGCCGGAAGAGCCGGTCGCACTTGGCCAGGACCTCGGCGTGCACCCGCACGACCTCGGGATCCGGCGAGGCCGAGGCCCGGGTCATCCCGAACCCCCAGCCGATCTTGACCTCCAGGACGTTCGCGGTGACCTGGTACAGCGCCACCAGCGGCGGCGCGCCCTCCAGCGGCGCCGCGTCCACGGCCTCCGCGAACCGCCGGGTGGCCCAGGCGGCGAGCGCGTCGACCAGCGCGTCCCGCGTCGCGAACCGCCGGTGCACGGTCGTGCGGGCGACCCCGGCCGCCTCGGCGATCTGCTCCATCGTGGCCGCCGGATCGGCGGACAGGACCCGCTCGGCCGCTTCCAGGATCGTCCGGACGGTCCGCTCCGCGTCCGCGCGCAACGCTCTGCTCACCCCGAAACAGTACATCAACGTCCCGAGTAGAGAGCTACTTGCAACAATGCTGTTGCATCTATTAGCTTGAGTGCGTCATCAGCGACGCATGAAGGAGTTCTCGTGGACCTGCGACTGACCGGTAAGACCGCCGTGGTGACCGGTGCGAGCAAGGGGATCGGCCTCGCCGCCGTCGAGGCGCTGACCACCGAGGGCATGCGCGTCGTCGCGGCCTCCCGCACCGTCACGCCCGCCCTGAAGGAGACCGGCGCGGTCACCGTCGCCGCCGACCTGTCCGACCCGGACGCCCCGGACCGCCTGATCCGGACGGCGCTGGACGAGTTCGGCGGCGTCGACGTCCTCGTCAACAACGTCGGCGGCGGGGACGGCGGCGGCGCGACCGGCGGCTTCCTGACCTTCGACGACGCCGCCTGGCAGGGCATGTACGAGCTGAACCTCTTCGCCGCCGTCCGCACCGCCCGCGCCGCGATGCCGAGCCTGCTGGAACGCTCGGGCGCGATCGTCAACGTGTCCTCGAACGGCGCCCGGACCCCGCACGTCGGGCCCGTCCCCTACACGACCGCGAAGGCGGCGCTGACCGCGTTCGGCAAGGCCCTCGCCGCAGAGTTCGGGCCGCGCGGCGTCCGCGTCAACACGGTGTCGCCCGGCGCCACCCGCACCGCCATGTGGGAGTCGCCCGACGGCTACGGCGCCGAGCTGGCCGCGGCCCTCGGCGTTGACCAGGAGCAGCTCATCGGCATGCTCCCGGACCGGATCGGCATGGTCACCGGGCGGCTCGTCGAGCCCGCCGAGGTCGCCGCGCTCATCGCCTACCTCGCCTCCCCGCTGGCCGCGAGCACCACCGGCGCCGATCACCTCATCGACGGAGGCGCGGTCAAAACCGCCTGAAGAGGGATAACGTCGAAGTGTGGGCTTCGACATCGTCCGCGACCTGCCGCCGGCACTCCACGACCGGGCCGCCGCCTGGACCTTCATCAGGGAGTTCGCCGGAAGCTGGGGCCTGCCGCTCGCCGTCGAGGACGGCACGCCGGAGGCGGAGCTGGCGGAGGCCGAGGAACGGCTCGGCCTCCGGCTGCCCGCCGCCGTCCGCGAGGCGTACGCGCTGTTCGGACGCCGCCCCGACCTGCACAGCAACCTCGACACCCTGCTGAGCCCCGGTGAGCTGGCGGTCGAGCACGGCGCCCTGATTTTCCGCGAGGAGAACCAGGGCGCGGCGCGCTGGGGCGTCATGCTGGACGACCTCGGCGGCGACGACCCGCCCGTCCACGTCCGCGCTGACCTCGCCGACAAGTACGCCGAGCTGTGGGAGCCGTGGACCGACCGGTTCTCGGCGGCCGTCCTGGAGATCGTCCTGGCGGAGTCGACGCAGGGCCCCGAGGAGCTGTGCGATTCGCGGGACCTCGGCGCGGGCGAGGACGACGAGCTGGCCCGCCGCTTCGCGCTCGTCCCGTTCCCGACAGAGGGCGGCCAGAACTTCTACACCGCGCCGGGCGTGCTGCTGTCCGACGGCGGGGGCGCGTGGCTCTCCGTCCGCGCCCGCGACCCCGAGACCCTCGCGCGGTTCCGCGCGCTGCTCCCGGGCGACTGGGTCAACGCCTGACCATCCGCTAGCCCGCCCACAGCGGGTCGTCGCCGTCCGCCGCGAGGTGCTCCTCGTACATGGCGACCGTCGCCGGGCCCTCCCGCACCAGCGCCGCGTACTCGCGGATCATCGGCAGCGGCATCCCGGACGCCCGGAGCCGCGTGCACAGGTGGGTGTGGACGCTGAGACCGGTGCGTTCGGCGCTCCTGCCCCTCACCGCCGACGCCGCCGACCCCGAGGTCATGCGCGCAGCGGTGGACGCCACCGTCGGACGGTTCGGCCGGCTGGACGCCGCCGTCGCCAACGCCGGGTCCGCCACCGCCGACGGCGTCGTCGACGGCGACCCCGCCCTGTGGCGGGACATGGTGCTGACCAACGTCCTCGGACCCGCTCTCCTCGTCCGCGCGTCCATCGACGCGCTCAAGGCCGCGCGCGGACGGATCGTCCTCGTCGGCAGCGTCGCCGGGTTCGTCCACACCCCCGGCAACCTCTACGGCGCCACGAAATGGGCCCTGACCTGCCTCGCCGAGAACACCCGCCGCGCCGTCACCGGCGACGGCGTCGGGGTCACGCTGATCGCGCCGGGACGCGTCGAGACTCCCTTCTGGGACGCGCTGGGCGGCGTCCCCGGCGGCCGCATGCTCACCGCCGGGCAGGTCGCCGACGCGATCGCCTGGGCCATCACCGCATAGCGTTCACTCGCAAGTCATTGCAACAAGTCGCGGTGCGGCGTTGCGTTGAATTCTGAACAGTTGCAACAATAATTCAACGTCTACCAGCGAAAACACTGATTCTGTGCAACAAGCTTCTTGCTCAACTCTGAAAGGCAACGTAGCGTTTGCGTTGTCGGAAACGAGCGGGCCGCAGGGGTCCGCCCCCCTCAGCAAGGAGCAGCACGATGAACACCTTCGCCACCCCCGCCCCGATCACCGCCGCGTTCGACGTCCCGGCCGGTCGCGTGCAGGTCATCGCCGCCGACCGCGCCGACACCGTCGTGGACGTCCGCCCGGCGAACCCGGCCAAGGGCCGCGACGTCAAGGCCGCCGAGCAGGCCACCGTCGAGTTCGCCGACGGGACGCTGAAGGTGCGCGCCGCCACCGGCAACCGCTACCTCGGCTCCTCCGGCGCGATCGAGGTGACGGTGCAGCTGCCCGCCGGCTCGCGCGTCGAGGGCACCGCCGCCGCCACCGAGTTCCGGGGCGTGGGACGGCTCGGCGAGGTCGCCTTCGACGGCGCGTACCGCCACATCAAGATCGACGAGGCCGCCGCGGTCCGCCTCACCGCGACCGACGGCGACGTCGAGGTCGGCCACCTCAACGGCCCCGCCGACATCAGCACCCAGCGCGGCGACATCCGCATCACCCAGGCCGCCGGCGGCCGGGTGGAACTGCGCACCCGCTCCGGGGACGTGTCGGTCGGCGCCGCCCCCGGTGTCTCGGCCGCGCTGGACGCCCGCACCTCCTACGGCCGCGTCACCAACAGCCTCAAGAACGACGGCACCACCGGCCTGACCATCGACGCCACCACCGACCACGGCGACATCACCGCCCGCAGCCTGTGACCAGCGGGCCCGCCCCGGCGGGCCCGCTCAACCCCTCTTCAAGGAGCCCCCCGATGACGAACCTTGCGATCCAGGCGGAAGGACTGCGCAAGTCCTACCGCGACAAGACCGGCGAGAAGGTCGTGCTGGACGGCATCGACCTGACCGTCCCCAAAGCGACCATCTTCTCCCTGCTCGGCCCCAACGGCGCCGGCAAAACCACCACCGTCCAGATCCTGTCCACCCTCATCCGAGCCGACGCCGGCCAGGTGCAGGTCGCCGGCTACGACCTGAACCAGCGGCCCGACGACGTGCGCGGCGCGATCGGCGTCACCGGCCAGTACTCCGCCGTCGACAAACTCCTCACCGGCGAGGAGAACCTCCTGCTGATGGCCGACCTGAAGCACCTGCCCCGCCGCGACGGCAAGCGCAAGGCCGCCGAGTTGCTGGAGCGGTTCGACCTGGTGGAGGCCGCACGCAAGCCCGCCTCGACCTACTCCGGTGGGATGCAGCGGCGTCTGGATCTGGCGATGACGCTGGTCGGTGACCCGCGGTTGATCTTCCTGGACGAGCCGTCCACCGGGCTGGACCCGCGCAGCCGCCGCGCCATGTGGGGCATCGTCCGCGAACTGGTCGCCGACGGCGTCACCATCTTCCTCACCACCCAATACCTCGAAGAAGCCGACGAACTCGCCGACCACATCGCCCTCCTCGACCACGGGCAGCTGATCGCCGAAGGCACCGCCGACGACCTCAAACGCCTCATCCCCGGCGGGCACATCCTGCTGACCTTCGCCGACGCCCACCTCCTGGACACCGCCCGCGGCGTCCTGGGCACCGGGACGGCCGACCCCGAGACCCTCACCTTGCAGGTCCCCTCCGACGGCGGCGTCCGCGCCCTGCGTGAGCTGCTCACCCGCCTGGACGAGCACTCCATCGACATCGCCGACCTCAGCGTCCACACCCCCGACCTCGACGACGTCTTCCTCACCCTCACCGGCCAGCCCCACCACGACGACACCCACCACAACGACGAGCAGAAGCAGGAGGCCGCGCGATGAACTCCCTGTCCCTCGCGGCGCGCGACTCGGCGACCATGACCCGCCGCCAGCTCAAGCGCCTGATCCGCTACCCGTCCATGACCGTCCAGCTGGTCATCACCCCGGTGATCATCCTGCTGCTGTTCGTCTACGTCTTCGGCGGCACCCTCGGCGACGGCCTGGGCGGCGGTGGAGGCCGCCACACCTACGTCAACTACGTGCTCCCGGGCATCCTGCTCATGGCCGCCGCCACCGCCGCCACCGGCACCGCCGTGATGGTCGCCACCGACATGACCGAAGGCATCATCGCCCGCTTCCGCACCATGCGGATCTCCCGCGCCTCCGTCCTGACCGGCCACGTCGTCGGCAGCGTCATCCAGCAGATCATCGGCATGATCGTCGTCATCGCCATCGCGCTGGCGATCGGATTCCGCCCCAACGCCACCCCGCTGGAATGGCTCGCCGCCGCCGCACTGCTCATCCTGTTCGTCGTGGCCGTCACCTGGCTGTCGATCGCCCTCGGCCTGAAGTCCCCGACCCCCGAGGCCGCCAGCAACGCCCCTATGCCGCTGGTCTTCCTGCCCTTCCTGGGCAGCGGGTTCGTCCCCACCGACTCCATGCCCACCGCCCTGCGCTGGTTCGCCGAATACCAGCCCTTCACCCCCATCATGCAAACCATCCGCGGACTGCTGCTGGGAACCCACATCGGCAACGACGCCGCCATCGCGGTCGCCTGGTGCGCCGGCATCGCCGTGGTGTCCTACCTGTGGGCCAAGCACACCTTCAACAAGGCATAACCCCCGATGAACCGGCCGAACAGGGCCGCCAGACCACCCGGTCCGGCGGCCCTGAGCCTTTGGCGGTCAACGGTCGGTGCGCCAGGAGAACGGCTTCCCCTTGCCCCTGCGAATTCCAACGTCACCGGGCCGATCGGGGGCGCGGCCGTTGCCGTCGCTCTCCCTCCGGTGCCTGCCCTCGTGCCTCCAGCCCGGGCCCGGCGCGAAGACCGCGCCGAGCAGGATCCCGAACGCCAGCGAGACGGTCATGGCGCCGCCGATGATCAGTGCCATCGATTCGAGGTAGTCCTGCGAGGGCGTCATGCCGCACCGCCCAGCTCGACCCGCACGATTTTCCCCTTTCCCGGTCTTTTCTCCACCGTCCAGCCCCCGGAAAGGGAGGCCACCAGTGGCAGGCCCCGGCCTCCGAGGTCGCCGAGCGCCGGATAGCGCATCTCCGGAAGCTCGTCGCTCCCGTCCCACACCTCAATAACCGGACAACTTCCGGAAAGGCGGCAAACTACCTTTATTGCGGGGTCGCCGCCGGCCTTCCCGGACGCCGCGATCGCATTGGTGACCAGCTCGGACACGACGAGCCGCGCCATGTAGTCGTCGCCCAGCTCCCAATGCGACCACGCCACCGAGACGAGCTGCCGCGCCTCCCGCGCCGCCTCCGGAATCGGTTTGAGGCAGCACTCGAAAGCGTCCGCCAACCCGTCCACTTCCCGATCACCACCTTTTCCGCGAATCTTTCGGTGTTCCACTCCAAGAGTGAATGCCCCGGGCTACCTTGGCCATGGATCTGGGCAACGAGAGACAAGATCGAATATGGAGGGGCTGCGATGACGCGCCGCGAAGAGCTCGACCCCACGTCCTCGCTGTGGGATCTATTCGCCGTCTACCTGCATGTTCTTCGGACGAAGCACGGCCTGTCCTGCGCCGCCGTCGGCCGCGAGGTGAACGCCGCCCGGCAGACTGTCTCTCACTGGGAGTCCGGCCTTCTCCGGCCCGACGAAGGCCAGATCCGCGGCTTGGACGCCCTCTACGAGACCGGCGGCCTCCTGGAATGGATCGCCTTCCACGCCGAGATCGTCCACGACACGCGCTGGCAGATGCAGCACTTGCACCTCGACGCCAAAGCATCTGAGATCCGCCTGTACGAGCGGTCGTTCATCCCGGGCCTCCTCCAGACGCCCGAGTACGCGCGGGCATTGTTCACGCTGGAGGGGATCGTCGATGACGTTGAGGGTGCCGTTGCCATGCGCATGGCCCGGCAGAAGCGCTTGTACTCACCGGATCCGCCGCACTTGTCCATGTTGATCGACGAGGACGTGATAGATCGCGTCATCGGCGGGACCGAAGTAATGTCCAAGCAGTTGGAGCACCTCTTGGATCTCTCCGAGATGCACCACATCTTCCTGCGGGTCGTCCCTCGTGGTCAGGGCTTCCATCATGGCCTCATCGGCCCGATGAAGATCATGACCGTCGGTCGCGAGCTGATCGGTTTCACGGAGGCGCCGCTGGGCGGAAAGCTGATCCGAAACCCGAAAGAGGTCAGCCAACTTGCGCTGCGGCTCGACCGCATCGGTGCGGATGCCTTGAACCGCGCCCAATCAAGAGACATCATCCGGCGAGCACTGGAGTCGTTGATATGACTGCCCATTGGCGTAAATCCACGCGCAGCAGCGGGACTCATGGTGGCACCGAATGCGTTGAACTTGCTGCGCTGGAGGAGGGCGTCGGTGTGCGGGACAGCAAGGACCCGGACGCTGGTCACGTCACTGTGGACCGCTCGTCGTTCGCCGCGCTCCTCGCCCGCGCCAAGGCGGGTGTCCTCGATCTTCGCTAGGGCGGCGCTTGGGCGACACGCCACGACTCGGTGGGGAGCTGGCGGGGTGTGCGGCTCGGCTGCATGCTCTTGGCATGGCTGAGGTGCCCGCTCGCTTGACCGCCGTGACGCTCGGCGCACGGGACATGTCCGGGTTGCGCCGGTTCTACCGTGGTCTGGGATGGGAGGAGCTTCCGTCCAGCGACGACGGTTGGGCGGGTTTCCTGCTCGGCGGCGTACTCCTCACCCTGTATCCCGTGGATCGGCTGGCGGCCGAGGCGGCGGGTGGCGCACCGGCCCCGGCCGGGTGGTCGGGGATCACGCTCATCTGCAACGTCGACCGTCGCGAGCAGGTGGATCCCGCGTTCGCGGCGGCGGTGGCGGCCGGCGCGACGCCGGTGGAGGAGCCGGTGGACCGTTCCTGGGGCGGACGTTCGGCGTACTTCGCCGACCCGGAAGGGAACCGCTGGGAGATCGCCTGGGCGCCGGGCGTCCGGCTCGACGCCAGAGGCGCGCTGCTCGGCCTGGGCGGCTGAGGCGGGGTCTCGGAGAGCGGGATCCCGAGGAGCGCGCGGGGGCGGGTGGCGCAGACTCGGCCGGTATGGGTGCGGAGCGGAGCGAGTGGTCCGATCGGCGGGAGATCCATGACGCCGTCCTGCGGTACTGCCGCGGGATCGACCGGCTGGACTTCGGGCTCGTCCGGTCGGCCTACCATCCGGACGCCGTCGACCACCACACCGGCTTCGACGGGACGGTGGACGAGTACATCGCCTGGGTCGAGCCGAAGCTGCGGGCCGTGAGCGGCGGGACGATGCACATCGTCGCCAACCACCTCGTCGAGCTGCTCGGCGACACCGCGATCAGCGAGACGTACGGGACGTCGGTGCACTGGGGCGAGCCCGCCGGCGATCCGCGGGCGAACTTCACCAGCGGCGTGCGGTTCGTCGACCACATGGCGTGGCGGGACGGCCGGTGGGCGATCGCGGAGCGGTGGGCCGTCCGGGAGTGGACCAGGTCGGACGCGGGCCGGTTCGTACCGAAGGAGGCTGCGGGACCGTCGGGCACGCGGGACGGCGACGACCCGCTGATCCGGCTCCAGCGGAGCCTGCGCGGGACGGGTGCGGCGCCCGGCCGCGAGGGGTGAGCCGCGGGCTGGGTCTGTCGCGGGTGGCGGGAGTGTCCGATGATCGGTCCGGCGCATCCCTCGGAGAGCGGAGACCCCCCATGCGACGGCGCATCGCCTGCACCCTGGCCCTGACCGGACTGGCCCTCGCCGCGGCCCCGGCCGCTTCGGCGGCGGAGACGTGGCAGCAGGCGTCCCGGCAGACCTACTACCTCGTGGACGCCCTGCAGCGGTCCCAGGGCATCGCGACCGACGGCACCACCTGGTACTTCTCGTGGAAGCTGGGGCTCAGCCGGGTCACCCTGGACAGCCGGACGGTGCTGGCGTCCAACCCTCTCGCGATCCCTCCGCAGCTCTCCGCGCAGGGCGCGAACCACATCGGCGACATCGACTACTACAACGGCAAGATCTACGCGCCGATCGAGGACGGTAGCGACTACCAGCACCCTTACATCGCGCTGTATGACGCGTCGACGCTGACGTACACCGGCACCTCGTACGCGCTGCCGCTCAGCGTGCAGCCCGACGGTGCGCCCTGGGTCGCGGTGGACGCGGCACGCGGCTACGTCTACTCGTCCGCCTACAACCCGACGCCCGCGCTCAACGTCTACAGCCTCACGGACCTGCATCTGGTGAAGACGGTCCCGCTGAGCACGACCATCGGCAGCATCCAGGGCGCGAAGATCTACGAGGGCGACCTCTACGCGTCCTCGAACAACGACGCGAAGTCCATCTACCGGATCGACCCGGACTCCGGCCAGGTCACCGACGTGTTCGACCGCGCGTCGTCGCTGCCCTCCGGCTCGGAGACCGAGGGTCTCGCGTTCCTCGCGACGTCCGACGGCGCGCAGATGCACGCTTTGGACGCCGTCTCCGGGCGGCTCGCGACGTACCTCTACAACTACCGGCGGACCACGTCGTGACCCTGCGGCGTCAGCTGAACGCGCGGCGGTAGGAGTGGGGGCTGACGCCGGTCGTCCTCTTGAAACGGTCGCGGAACGCGGTCGGTGAGCCGAAGCCGACCTGCTCCGCGATGCGCTCGACCGGGTGGTCCGTGGTCTCCAGCAGGTGCTGCGCCCGGCGGACGCGGGCGCGGTGCAGCCACTGCAGCGGCGTCGTGCCGGTCTGCTCGCGGAAGCGGCGGATCAGCGTGCGGGTGCTGGTCCCGGCGTGCGCGGCGATGTCGGCGAGGGACAGGTCGCGGGCCAGGTTCTCCTGGAGCCAGCCGAGCAGCGGTTCCAGCGCGGACCCCCGGGGCGCCGGCACGTGGTCGTGGACGATGAACTGCGCCTGCCCGCCCTCGCGTTCGAGGGGCATGACCGACAGGCGGGCCGCGTCGGCGGCGACGGCCGAGCCGTAGTCGCGGCGGATCATGTGCAGGCACAGGTCCAGGCCGGCGGCGGCGCCCGCCGAGGTGAGGATCCGCCCGTTGTCGACGTAGAGGACGTCCGGGTCGACGTCGATGTCCGGGTACGCGGCGGCCAGCCGGTCCGCGCCGAGCCAGTGCGTGGTCGCGCGCAGCCCGTCGAGGAGCCCGGTCGCCGCGAGGGGGAACGTGCCCGTGCAGATGGACGCGATGCGGGTGCCTCTCGCGGCGGCCGCCCGGAGCGCGTCCCGCACGGCGGGGGACAGCGGGTCCAGCGGGGTCGCGGTGCCGGGGACGATGACGGTGTCCGCCGCGTCGAGGCCGTCGAGCCCCCAGGGCGCGCGCAGGGTGAAGGCGCCCGCGTCGATCTCCGGACGTTCGGCGCACACGCGGATCCGGTAGCCGGGGCGTCCGTCGGGGAGCCGGGTGCGGGTGAACACCTCGATCGGCGTGGACAGGTCGAACGGGATCACCCGGTCCAGCGCGAGGACGGCGACGGTGTGCATGGCGAGAACCTACCTCCGCACCTGAGCGAGCGGCAGCGCGGATTTCATCATCGGCCCAGCTCAGAGGCATGTCAGGGGGTTGGCAATAATCCGTTGAAGCCTGGCACTAATGCCACTGGGGGCGAAGGCGGGGGCGCTCTAGCGTCGGCTGTGATCCCGGCGCCGCCCACCGAAGGAGCCCTTGATGCATGCCCAGCTCGTCCTGTTCGACGGCGACCCTGTCTCGGCCGGGTTCTGACCATGGCGAAGCTGTTCCTGTCCCTGCACGTCCTCGCCGCCGTGGTCGCCATCGGGCCGGTCACCGCCGCCGCGAGCATGTTCCCCGCGGCGCTGCGCCGCGCCCAGGCCGCCCCGGACGATCCCGCGCCCCTCGCGACGCTGCGGACGCTGAACCGCATCTGCCGCGTCTACGCCGCCGCCGGCCTCGCGGTCCCCGCGTTCGGCTTCACGACCGCGAGCGTCCTCGGCGTGCTCGGCGACGCCTGGCTGATCGTCTCGATCGTGCTGACCGCGGCCGCCGCCGGCGTGCTGGCCCTGCTGATCCTGCCCGCGCAGCACGGCGCCCTCGCCGCCGCGGGCACCCCCGGCTTCGGCCTCGTCGCACCGGCCCGGCTCGCGATGCTGACCGGCCTGTTCAACGTGCTGTGGGCCGCGGTCACCATCGTGATGATCGTCCGTCCCGGTTCCACGACGGGCGTGTGACGGTGACGCGTCTCACGGCCCCCTCCCGTGACGCCCGCCCGGCGGCCGGTGTCTTGTGCACGACACACCGTCCCCGGGAGGGAGAACCCCGTGAACCTCGCACTGTGGATCGTCGCGGGCCTGCTGTGCGCCGTCATGCTGTTCGGCGGCCTGACGAAGCTGATCGTGCCGAAGGAGAAGCTGGCCGCGGCCCCCGCCGGCGGCTGGACCGGCGACCGGAGCGCCGCGTTCGTCAAGACGCTCGGCGCCCTTGAGGTCCTCGCGGCGATCGGCATCGTGGTGCCGCGCGCCGTCGACGTCGCGCCGGTCATGGTGCCGGTGACCGCCGTCTGCTGGGTGCTGCTGATGGTCGGCGCGATGGCCACCCACCTCCGCCGCAACGAGCGCACGGCCGTCGTGGCGAACGTGGTCTACCTGGCCATGGCCGTGTTCATCGCCGCCGGCCGCTTCTGACCTCACCGGGGAAGCAGCAGGATGCCGAGCACGAGCAGCGCGAGGCCGATGGCGAACGCCGCCGCGCCGGTGAGGAGCCTGCGCACGGGCCACGACCGCGCGTCACGCCAGCCGGGCGCGGCGGCCCGCGTTGGCGCCGGGTCCTGCGGCGGGTCCTGCGGCGGGTCCTGCGGTGGTTCCTGCGGCGGGACAGAGCCGTCCGGGACGAAGCCGGCCGGGTCGAGACGGGTCGCGGCGGCGAGCGAAGCGGGCGTGGCGTCGCCGCCGGTGAGGGTGAGCAGCAGGTCCCGCGCCGTCGGCCGCCGCGCCGGATCGGTCGACAGCGCGGACCTGACCACGTCCGACAGCCCTGCGGGCAGGCCGTCCAGGTCGGGCTCGGCGTGCAGCATCCGGTTGCCGACGGCGAGGAGGTCCCCGGTGCCGTACGGGTGGCGGCCGAGCCCCGCCCAGGCCACCAGGCAGCCCCAGGCGAACACGTCGCACGCCGGGTCCGGGTCGGCGCCGTGCAGCTGCTCGGGCGCCAGCCAGCCGGGAGTGCCGAGGACGACCCCGCGGGCCGTCAGAGCGGGCCCGTCCACGGCCCGCGAGATGCCGAAGTCGATGACGCGGGGGCCGGTGATCGACAGGATGACGTTCTGCGGCTTGACGTCGCGGTGGATCAGCCCGGCCGCGTGCACGGCGGTCAGCGCGGCCGCCACCCCGACGGCGAGGCTGTGCAGGGTGCCGGGCGGGAGCGGGCCGGTCCGGGCGACGTGGTCGTTGAGCGTGGGGCCGTCGATGTACTCGGTGGCGAGGTACGGCTGGTCCTCGTGGACGCCGTGGCCGAGGACGGCGGCCGTGCAGAACGAGGCCACCCGCCGGGCGGCGTCCACCTCGGCGGCGAAGCGGCGGCGGAAGCCCGGGTCGGCGGACAGGCCGGGACGGATGAGCTTCACGGCGGCGTCGCCGCCCCCGGCGGTGCGGCACAGGTAGACGGTGCCCATCCCGCCCTCGCCGAGCCGCCGCACCACCGTGTACGGGCCGATGGCCGCGGGGATCGGAGGGTTCAGGGTCGTGTCCATCGGCCTTCCCAAGGCTCGGCGGGCGGTGGCTCGGCGGGCGGTGCGGTGAAGTGCGGTGCGGTACGGGGCGGGGCGGCGGCCGGGGTGCCGGTCACAGCCGGAGGACGGTGATCGGCGCGGTCGTCGGCTGCGGCGAGCCGCCCGCCGGTTCCACGGTGACGCCGACCCGGTCCGCGCCCGGCGGGACGGCGACGACGCGCGGCGCGATGCGTCCGGCGGAAACGGGGCGGACCAGACCGGCTGGCCGCACGCCGCGCGCGCCCATCGTCCACAGCTCGTACGTCCTGGATCCCGGCAGCGCGGCCACGCCGGACCCGGCGACCACCGCCTTGCCCCGAGCGGCGGAGGACACCACCGTGAAGGTGCCGCCGGACCCGGCGGGCCCGGAGACCGTCCGGGCGTCGCCCGCCGAAAGCACGGCGGCGATCGCGGCGGACCGGTCGTCGGCGCGGTCGAGGCTCCGCCGTGTCGCGACCGCGTAGCCGCCGGCCGCCAGGGCGACGAGCAGGCACGCGGCGGCCAGCAGCGGCGTGACGCGCAGGTGCGGACGGCGGCGGCGCGCCCGGGACGCGGGCTCGTCCGCGCCGTCCTGCGGCGTGCGGGCGATCTCGGTCAGGACCAGCTCGCGCAGCCTCGGTGGTGGCGGCGCCGCGGTGGCGCGGCCGAGCACGGCGGAGGTCGCCAGCAGGCCGCCGACCTCCTCCGCGCAGAGCTCGCAGCCCGCCAGGTGCGCCTCGAACGCGGACCGCTCGTCGCCGGTGAGGGAGTCCAGCGCGTACGCGCCGGCGAGGGCGTGGACGTCGTCGCTCATGACGCCACCCCCAGGCAGTCGCGCAGCCGGATCATCCCGTCCCGCATCCGGGCCTTGACCGTGCCGAGCGGGACGCCGATCCGGTCGGCGACCTCGCGGTAGGTGTGGCCGTCGTAGTAGGCGAGCGTGATGGACTCGCGCTGCGGGCCGGTCAGGTGGTCCATGCAGTCGAGCAGCCGCTGCCTGTCCAGCCGGTCCATGACGAGGTCGGCCACCCCGTCGTGCGCGGCGGGCGGCTCCAGGCGGGCCGCGCGGTCGTCGCGGGCGGCCGCGGCGTGCTCGGAGCGGACCCGGTCGACGGCCCGGCGGTGCGCCATCGTCATGATCCAGCCCATGGCACCGCCGCGGGCCGGGTCGTAGCGGCGGGCCGTCCGCCACACCTCGACCAGGACCTCCTGCGCGACCTCCTCCGCCTGGGCCGGGTCGCGCAGCACCCGCAGGGCCAGCCCGTGGACGGCGGCCGCGGTCGCGTCGTACAGCTCCTCGAACGCGCCGGCGTCGCCCCCGGCGACCCGGCGGAGCAGCGCGTCCAGCCGGGCGCCGCGCAGGTCCTCGCGCCGGCCCGCCAGGGGCCCGCGGGGACGGCGCGCCGTCCTGGACGGCTCGTGCGGTCCCGTCGTCATGGCCCAGCCCCTCTCCGGAAGTCCGGCCGTTGCTATCCGAGTACGGCGGGCAGACTGCGCAGCGTCAAGCCCGCACCGAGAATCACCACCAGGACCGCGGATCCGGTCGGCACCAAATGCGCGGGAATGCTCGGCAGCCGCGGGATCCGGGCGCGCAGCCGCGGCAGGACGGCGGCCAGCCGCCGGCCGATCCCGGTGACGAGCACGCCGACCGCGGTGAGCGTCAGCGCCAGCCCGAGCCCGTAGGCGAGCACCAGCAGGAACCCGAACCACGCGTGGCCCACGGCCGCGGCGCCCAGCAGGACGACGACCGCCGACGGGCTGGGCAGCAGCCCGCCCGCGAACCCCATGAGTACCACGGTCCCGCGCCGCGGCATCGCCGCCGCCGAATGCGCGTGCCCATGCCCGTGCCCATGGGCGTGGGTGTGATGGCGGTGGTGGAGGGCGCGGCGGAGCAGGGCGACGCCGGCGAGGACGACGAAGAGTCCGCTGGCGATGCCCAGCCACCCGAAGGCGGACGGCCCCGCGAGCGTGGAGCCGCCCGCGACCAGGAGGGCCAGCCCCAGCACGCCCGCCGTGTGCGTGACCGTGACGGTGACCCCGAGGAGCAGGACGTCGCGCCGGCTCCGCCGTCCCCGGCCGGCGGCCTGCGCCGCCATGATCGTCTTGCCGTGGCCGGGGGCCAGCGCGTGCGCGGCGCCGAGCGCGACCGCGAGCAGCAGCGCGACCAGCGCGAACCCCGGGGTCAGCGAGCGGCGGGCGATCAGGCCGGTGAACGCCGTGGTCAGCCGGTCCACGCCGCGCGGCAGCACCCGCGACGCCGCGGGCGGCTCCCCCGGCGCCGCCGGGGCCAGCGCAGGACCGCCGGGGACCGCCCGCAGCGTGGCCGCGCGCCGGTCCGGCGGCGAGGTCAGCATGTCCTGCGGGTAGGACGTCAGCCGGGCGCTCTGCGACGCGGCGGGGACGTCCGAGGACCGCAGCGTCGTCCGGTCCCCGGCGGCGGTGATCTCGTGCCAGCCGGCCCGGCCGGTGGCGCCCGCGTCCCGGAAGGCGATCACCGAGCCCGCCGGCCGCAGCCGCAGCGGGGCGCTCAGCGCGCACTCGAGCCGCAGCGTCGGCAGTCCGGCCTGGCCGGGCCGGGTGCGGGCGGTGGCCGACCGCACGGCGGCCCGTGCCGGCGTCCCGTCGACGGTGACGTGCAGCGCCCCGGCAGCGGCGGCGCACGCCCGCCCGGCCCACCGGCCCGGGTCGGTGCCGCCCTGCAGCACCTGCGCGGCCGGGATCTCGGCGAGATCCTGCACGTGGTCGACGCGCAGTTCGCGCGCGGCCACCACGAGCCCGTCGTACCGGTTGACGGTGAAGTTCCCCAGCGGGTGCTCCGGCTGAAGAGGTTGCGCGGGTTGCAGCGGCCCGGCGGCGAGCGCGGCGGCGGCCAGCGCGGTGGCGGTGATCATGCCGCACCTCCGAGCGCGGACAGCGCCGCCCGCGCCTTCGGGGCGTGCAGCGGCGAGAAGTACGGGTCGAGCCTCAGCGCGGCGGCGAGATCGCGGCGCGCGGCGGACCGCTGGCCGAGCGACTTCTCGATCATGCCGAGGTGGTAGCGGAACGACGCGTTGCGGTAGCCGGTGGCCAGGGCCTTCCGGGCGTACGGCAGCGCCTCGGCGTCGCGCCCGCTCGCGTGCAGCGCCCAGCCGAGCGCGTCCGCGACGTGGACGCTGCGCCGCCGTCCCCATTCGGCGCGCGCGGCGGCCACGGCCGTCGCGGCGTTCCCGTGGTCGGCCTCGAACAGCGCGGTCTCCAGGTCGGTGGCCACGCCGCTCGCCCGCGCGAGCGTCGACCAGCTCCCGGCGACCGCGTACTGCCGCCGGGCGTCGGCGGTCCGCCCGCGCGCTTCCAGCAGCTCCCCGTAGCCGGTGAGGTACTGCGGCAGCGGCAGCGCGGCCACGACCCGGGCGTGGTCGGCGAGCGCCCGCGCGGTGCGGCCCCGCGCCGCCTCCACGCGGGCCCGTCCGTCGACGGCCGGCAGGTAGCCGGGGTCGTGGCGCAGCGCGAGGCCGAACTCCCGGCCGGCGGCGGCGAGGTCGCCGCCGTTCCAGGCCAGCTCGCCGAGCTGGTCGTGGACGTAGGCCTGGTCGGCGGGGGCGGTGGCCGACGACGCGGCCAGGCGAAGGACCCGGCGCGCCTCGCCCGTCCGGCCGTACAGCTCGTTCACGTAGGCGAGCCGCGTGAAGACCGGCGTCCCCGGACGGACCGCGTCGGCGTGCTTCGCGGCGGCCATCGCCTCCGGGTAGCGGCCGAGCTCGACCAGCGCGTCGATCCGCACCGCCAGGGCGCTCTGGCCGTAGGGGTTGATCGCGAGCGCCGCGTCCGCCTCGGAGAGCGCCGTGCCGAAGTCGTGCCGGGCGGCGGCCAGCGCGGCGAGCCCCGCGTGCGCTCCGTCGTTGGCGTCCGGCCGGACGGCGAGCGCCCGCCGCAGCGCCGCCGCCGACTTCGGGTAGTAGGACGGGTCCGCCGTCAGCCGGGCCTGCTCGACGTAGGACAGGCCGAGCGCCGTCCAGCTCTCCGCGTCGCGCGGCTGCGCCCGCAGGTGCCGCTGGAGCCGGCCGATCCCGGCGGCGGTGCCGCCGCCCGCCGCCTGCCCGTACGCCTGCGGGTCGGTCCCGCCGGCGCCGGGCCCGGGATCGGCCGGACGGCCGGCGCCGCCGGCGACCGCCGCGGCGATCGTCAGCGCGACCGCGAGCCCCGCGACGATCGCCGCGCCGGTCAGGCGGGTCAGGGACGGCGGCCATGGAACCCGCCGCCGGGTCGGCACAGCACGCATGACATCTCCAGAAGGCTAGGAAGGAACGAGGAAGGGGACCGGACCGCTAGGCCCTGCGGCGCAGCCACCAGACGGCGCCGCTGCCGCCGAGGAACAGCGCACCGGCGCCGATCGCGGCGATCGGCAGGAGCCGCGAGGAGCCGTCGTCCGACGGCTCCGAGTCGGCGGCGTTCCCGGCGTTGAGCTGGGTCGTGCGCTTCCCGCCGCTCTTGTCCGCGGCGTCCTTCGCCGGTGCGCCGCGCGCCGCCGAACCGGAGTACGGCAGCGCCAGGTACGGGAACGACGAGCCGATCGCGCGGTCCGGCGCGTCGACGCCGTCGCCGAGGTCGGTCTTCGCGCCGAGCAGCTTGCCCTCGGTGACCTGCAGGGACGCGTCCACCACGTCGTCGCCGAGCCGGCGCCCGTTGGGGAACCCGGCCTTGTCGCCGGCGAGCACGCCCATCCGGTTCGGGGTGCGCGCGGGCGGGATCGAGGTGTTGAGCCGCAGCTCCTCCGCCGGGCGGACGTTCGGCGGCTGGTTCAGCCCGGGCACGCCCGTCAGGAACACCTGGACGAGGTCCTTGCGCGGCGCCGCCGGGGCCGGGGTCTTGTAGACCTTCTGGATCACCTTCGGCAGGCCCGGGTCGGTCACGTAGGGCAGGAACTGCGCGTCCTCCCACGGGACCGAGGCGTTGAACCGGTCCTTGTCCTTCGTGCCGATCACGACCTCGTTGACCAGCGGGTTCCCGAGCCGCGAGACCTGGGTGTACCAGCCGCTCGCGTTGCCGCGCTCGGTGCTCGACCAGACGCCGACGATCGGCTGCCCGGCCTGCGTCAGCATCTTGGTCGGCACCTGCAGGGCCACGCTGTTGACGTTGTAGCCGCGCAGCGTGTTGTTGCCGACCTCCGACAGGTTCCCGCCGTACAGCAGGTCGAAGACCCGCAGGTCGAGGAAGAACGGGTCGGCGGCCTGCCCGGCGAACACCTGCCCGCCCTCGGACCAGCCGCCGGCGCCGCCGGTCAGCGGGTGCAGCGCCTGCCGGCGCAGCGCCGCGTAGTCCGGCATCGACGCGCGGCCCACGTCCGACGGCGCGACGGGCACGCCGCGCGCGAGTGCCGTCCGCGACACGACGGTGCCGTTCGACTTCTTGAGCAGCGTCAGGTCGTAGGTCTGCAGGACGTTGAGGTTCGGGTCGGTGAGGCTGCGGACGGGACCGGTGTTGTAGAGGAAGGTGCTCCCGTCACGCACGTGGTCCTGGAACGTCCACCGGAACGTCAGGTCGGCCTGGGCGTTCCCGTCGGTGTCGACGTTGATGTCGTAGTGCGCGTCGGTGGCGAACTTGTAGAAGTTCGGCCCGCCGGCCGGCTCCTCGAACGGCAGCCAGTTCCCGATGAGCGTCGTGGTGTCGGGACGGTCGGGGCTGACGAAGGCGTACACGTCGGTGTTGTCGTACTGCGGCTGCCCCGAGATGAGCGGGGCCTCCCGGTGGCTGCTGGCGGTGGCCGCGCCGGGCGCGAGGCCGGCCAGGCCCCCCGCGACGAGCGCGGCCCCGGCGGCCAGCAGGACGGCGGCCCTGGAGCGGGCCGAAGCGATCCCTGGCATTGCGGTACTTCCTTCTTCGCGACGGCGGCGCGCCTTGTGCGCCGCTTGCGAAGGCCATTCGGACCGGCCGGGGTTCCGGATGGCGTGCTGGCCATATCGGGTCAAACCCCTAAAAACCACGAACCGCACCGCCCGGCCGCGCGTCCAAAGCGCCCCGCACACGACGACGGCCGCCCCGATCCGTGCCGGGACGGCCGTCGCTTGGCCGCGACCGCGCGGGCCCCGCCCACCCGCCTAGCCGGCGAGGCGGTACCGGCGGCGGGCGTTCTCGGAGAAGAGCGCCCGCCGCTCGGGTTCGGTGAGGCGAGCGGTGATCTCCTGATAGGCGGTGAGCAGGTCGGCGTAGGTGCCGCCCACGCCGTCCACCGGGAAGTTGCTGGCGAAGAAGCAGCGGTCGACGCCGAACAGTTCGAGGCAGCCCTCGACGTACGGGCGCAGGTCGCGGACCGACGTGGTGCGCAGCGCCATGCCCAGACCGGAGATCTTGCAGTGGACGTTCGGGAGCGCGGCGAGCCGGGCCATGCCGTCGCGCCACTCGGCGAAGGGCTCGTCCCGTTCGGGCCAGCCGGTGTGCTCCGCCACGACGGCGAGGCCGGGCACGGCGGACAGCGCCGGGACGAACGCGGCGGCCTCGGCAGGCCGGATGATCTGGTCGAACACCAGGCCGCGGTGGGCGAGCAGCCGCAGCGCGGAGGCGGTCGTCTCCGCCGCCGGGTCCACGCCGCCGAGCATCCGGACGCCGCGGAACGCGGGGGACGCGGCCTGGGCGTCCAGGTCGTCCTCGACGGTGTCCGGCGACCGGCGCGGGTCGAGGCCGCCGATGATCGCGGCGGGACGGGCCGGGTCGGTGCGGTGCATCCGGTCGAGCCAGGCCGTCTCGCCCAGGTAGGCGCGCGGCGCGGAGCTCGCGGACACGTGCACCACCGCGGTGACGTCCACGCCGGCCTTCGCCGCGTCGGCGCGGTGATCGTCCGGCAGGTAGTCGCTGTACACCTCGGGGAAGAACCGCTGCAGGCCCGGGTACCAGTCCTCGTGCTCGCCCAGGTCCCAGTAGTGCACGTGCGCGTCGACGAACTCCATCGTCCCCCCAACCATATGCTTGCTTGGCTACCGCCCCACGCTACCTCTTAGCCCGGCTAACGGAATCCGGGGGCGGGATGCTCAGGCGTAGCCGGCGGAGCGGGCGGCCGGGGAGCGCTTGAGGTAGTCGAGGGCGACCTCGGTCGAGCAGACGTGGGACGGGTGGTGGAACGGCCGCAGGTAGACGCGGCCTTCGAGCAGCAGCGCGCCCAGCCCGAAGATGTGCCCCGCCCGGACCGACCGCCGGTACGACCGGTAGACGCGGCGCACCGTCACCCGCCGGGTGATCGACGGATCGCGCCGCAGCAGGTCGAACGTCCCCGCGACCAGCGCCCGGACGAGCAGCGCCATCGCGACCGCCCAGGTCAGGCAGCGCAGCGCGTACCCGCCGCCGAGCGCCCGGTAGACGTCGAAGACGACGGAGCGGTGCTCGATCTCCTCGGCGCCGTGCCAGCGGAACAGGTCGAGCATGGTCGGGTCGGCGCCGCAGGCGTCCAGCCGGTCGTTGTCGATGATCCACTGGCCGAGGACGGCGGTGTAGTGCTCGATCGCGCTGATCGCGCCGAGCTCGAACAGCAGCCGGCGGCGGAACCGGCGCGGGTCCTCCTCCGCCAGCCGGGACATCAGCGCGGCGCGCCCGGCGAGGCCGGCCAGCGCGCCGTCGATGACGGGCCGGGTGTCGATGCCGTCGCGGGCGAGCAGGTCGTCCAGGACGCCCTGATGGCTGCGCGAATGCACGGTCTCCTGCCCGACGAAGCCTTTGATCTCGGCGCGCAGCACCGGGTCGGTGATGTGCGGCGCGGCGTCCTGTACGCACTGGACGAACCATTTCTCGCCGGTCGTCAGCAGGATCTGGAAATAATTGATCAAATGCGAGGCGACGGGCGCGCCGGGGATCCAGTGCAGCGGCGTCGCGGTCCAGTCGAACGTCACCCGGCGCGGTCTGATCGCCGGGTGGCGCTCGTCGGTGATTCCCATGCGGCCCACGCAACCACGCGCGGGAAATGCGGTGCTATTGGGCGGCCGACGAAATTCCGGGGGCGGGGTGCGGTGCTTCGTGCGTCCCCGGAGTTGACTTCGCGGCCGGTCGGCTGGCCGTTGCCTGGCCGGGCGCCTGGCCGGGCGCCTGGCCGGGCGCCTGGCCGGGGCGGTGGCGGGCGGCCCGGAGCGGCGCGGGGGCCGGTGATTGCGGTCATTCCGCAACGGGTGGGAAAGTTCCGGCCGATTCCAGACCTCCGGGAATCTTCCGTATCCCGGAGGTCGCTGACCGGTCGTGATACTGGGAGGTATTTATACCCCGTTTCGCCCCGTGCGTGGCGCATTACCGCTTTCGCGGCGCGAGGGACAAAGACCGGGTTACGGTGGTTTTCCTGCAACTCTCATTCGGTGGGGGAATGAGTGGCCGGTATCGACGACTGCCTGGCACGGATGATGACGATCCCCGGGGCGCGGCGGGTGACCTTGATCGACTGCGCGAGCGGCCTCGCGGTCGCGAGCGCGGGGCGCGAGGACCTCGTCGACCGGCACGAGGACGCCGCCGGCGCCACCGACGTCGTGCGCGCCGTGCTCGCCTCGCCCGCGCTCAGCGCCACCGCGGCCGGCGACGACGTCGAGGAGATCATCGTCTGCGGCACCGGCGGGTACCACCTGCTCGCCCTCACCGGAGCCGACCTCGACGGGCACCTGTTCGTCCACCTGCTCGTCGACCGCGAGAACGGCAACCTCGCCCTCGCGCGGCTGCGGCTGCAGGGCCTCGTCGACGAGATGACCGGGCGCTGACATGGCGGACCGGACCACCGCGACCACCGGCGACCGCATCGCCCGCACGCTCGGCATGCTGGAGCGCGAACGCGCCACCGGCCTGCTCAGCGTCGGCGGCGACGGCGCCTTCCACCTCGACCGCGGAGCCGTCACCCACGCCGCGAGCCGGCACGCGCCCGGCCCCGGCGACCTCACCGGGGCCCTCGGCGGCCCCGACCCCGAACTGCCGGCGCTGCTCGCGCTGTTCGACGCCGCCTACTTCCTGCTCGGCTCGGAGGCCGAGCCGGTGTTCACCGGAGGGCCCCCGGCGCACGGGCCCGCCCGGCGGATCACCGCGGCGACGCTCGTCCACGAGCGGCGCCGGCGCCGCACCCTGCTCGACGCCGCCTGGCCGCACGGCGACGCCGACGCGGCGCCCGTCGTGCCGGTGCGGCGCGTCCGGCGCCAGCGCGTCATCCTCACCGGGCTCCAGGCGGAGATCCTGCTGAACGCCGACGGCCGGCGCACCCCCGGCGAGCTGGCACGCGACCTCGGGCGGACGGCCTTCGCCTGCCTGCTCGCGGTGCGCGGCCTCGCCGCGGCGGCACTGCTGCGCACCCCGCGGAACGACCCGGCGCCCGCCTCGCCGGTCACACCCGCGGCCCCGCCTCCCGACCCGCTCCCGGGCCCGCTCCCGCCGCCGAACCCGCTCCCGCCGCAGGACGCCGGACCGCCCGCCGAGTGGGCACCGGCCGACCACGACCTGCTCGCACGGCTCCGGGCCGCCCTGGTGGAGCTCGGGTGACGTGCGCGACCGCTTCGGGAAACTGATCGAAAGGCTGACGAAGGTGGCCGTACCAGCGACGACCGCGACCGCACCGGCGGCGGAACCGGACGTGACGGCGGAACTCCGGACGCTGCGGGCCCGCGTCCCGCGGCTCACCGGGAGCCTCGTCGCGTCCGCCGACGGGCTGCTCGTCGCGGCGGACCTCCCGCCGTCCGTCGAACCGTCCGGCATGGCGGCGGTGACCGCGTCCGGGCTGTCGCTCGCGCACCGCATCGCGCAGACCGCGCACGGCGGCGCCTTCCACGAGGTCGTCATCCGCGGCGTCGACGGCTACGTCGTCACCTATGCCGCCGGGCCCACCGCGTCCCTCACCGTCCTCGCCGAGGCGGGCGCCAACGTCGGCCGCCTCCACCTGGAGGCCCGGCCCGCCGCCCGCGCCATCGCCGCGCACCTCGCCCGCACCTGACCCCGCGCAACCGACCCCGCTCCCCGCACCGCACCGCACCGCACCGCGCCGCCCGTGACCGCGCACCGCACGACGAACCGAAAGGGAGACCCATGTCCAACCTGGACCTGTCGCTCAAGGACATGATGACGATCGACGGCGCCATCGGCGCGGCCGTCGTCGACTACAACAGCGGCATGGCCCTCGGCCACCTCGGCAGCTCCAAGGCGCTCGACCTCACCGTCGCCGCCGCCGGGAACACCGAGGTCGTGCGGGCCAAGCTCCGCACCATCGAGCAGCTCGGCATCAAGGAGGAGATCGAGGACATCCTCATCAGCCTCTCCGCCCAGTACCACCTGATCCGGCCCGTGACCGGCCGCAAGGGCAAGGGCCTGTTCCTCTACATGGCCCTGGACCGCACCCGCGCCAACCTCGCCCTGGCCCGCCACCGCCTCCGCGACATCGAGGAGAACCTCGAGATCTGAACAGCGGACGGCCCGGGGGCGAACCCCCGGGCCGTCCGTCGCGAGACCCTTACTTGGTGAGCGTCAGGCCGCGGGACGGCTGGACCGTCAGCTTGTCGGCGGCCTCGTCGAGGTCGACGACCACGTCGTCGCCGTCGCGGACGTCCCCGGCGAGCAGCTCGCGGGCCAGCTGGTCGCCGATCGCCGTCTGCACCAGGCGGCGCAGCGGGCGCGCCCCGTACAGCGGGTCGTAGCCGGTCAGCGCCAGCCACTCGCGCGCCGCCTCCGTCACCTTCAGCGTGAGCTGCCGGTCCGCGAGACGGTCGGCGAGCCGGTCGACCTGCAGGTCCACGATCCGGGTCAGCTCCTCCGTGGACAGCGCGTCGAACAGGATCACGTCGTCCAGCCGGTTCAGGAACTCCGGCTTGAAGGAGTCGCGGACCGCGGCCCACACCGCCTCCCGCTTCGCCCCGTTCTCCATCGCCGGGTCCACCAGGAACTGCGACCCGATGTTGGAGGTCAGGATCAGGATGGCGTTGCGGAAGTCGACCGTGCGGCCCTGCCCGTCGGTGAGGCGCCCGTCGTCCAGCACCTGGAGCAGGATGTCGAACACCTCCGGGTGCGCCTTCTCCACCTCGTCCAGCAGCACCACCGAGTACGGGCGGCGCCGGACGGCCTCGGTGAGCTGGCCGCCCTCCTCGTAGCCGACGTACCCGGGAGGCGCGCCGACGAGCCGCGCGACGGAGTGCTTCTCGGAGTACTCGCTCATGTCGATGCGGGTCATCGCCCGCTCGTCGTCGAACAGGAACTCCGCGAGCGCCTTCGCCAGCTCCGTCTTCCCGACACCGGTCGGGCCGAGGAACAGGAACGAGCCCGTCGGACGGTCCGGGTCGGAGATGCCCGCGCGCGCACGGCGCACCGCGTCCGACACCGTCTTCACCGCGGCGGTCTGGCCGATGAGCCGGTGCCCCAGCTCCTCCTCCATCCGCAGCAGCTTGCCCGTCTCGCCCTCCAGCAGCCGGCCCGCCGGGATCCCCGTCCACGACGCGACGACGTCTGCGACGTCGTCCGGGCCGACCTCCTCCTTCACCATCGTGTCGCGGCTGTCCGCCGCCTCCGACGCCGCCTCCAGCTGCTTCTCCAGCTCCGGGATCTCCCCGTACACCAGCCGCGACGACGTCTCCAGATCACCGTCGCGCTCGGCCCGCTCCGCCTCGCCGCGCAGCTGGTCGATCCGCTCCTTGATCTCGCCGACCCGGTTCAGCTCGCCCTTCTCCCGCTCCCACCGGGCGTTCAGGCCGCTCAGATGCTCCTGCTTGTCCGCCAGGTCGGCGCGGAGCCGCTCCAGGCGCTGCCGGGACGCCTCGTCGGTCTCCTTCTCCAGGTTCATCTGCTCCATCTTCAGCCGGTCCACCGCGCGCTGCAGCTCGTCGATCTCGACGGGCCGGGAGTCGATCTCCATGCGCAGCCGCGACGCGGCCTCGTCCACCAGGTCGATGGCCTTGTCCGGCAGGAACCGGGACGTGATGTAGCGGTCCGACAGCGTCGCCGCCGCCACCAGCGCCGAGTCGTTGATCTGCACCTTGTGGTGCGCCTCGTACCGGCCCTTCAGCCCGCGCAGGATCGCGATCGAGTCCTCCACCGACGGCTCGCCGACGAACACCTGCTGGAACCGCCGCTCCAGCGCCGGGTCCTTCTCGATCCGCTCCCGGTACTCGTCCAGCGTCGTCGCGCCGATCATCCGCAGCTCGCCGCGCGCCAGCATCGGCTTCAGCATGTTGCCGGCGTCCATCGCGCCCTCGGCCGCGCCCGCCCCGACGACGGTGTGCAGCTCGTCGATGAACGTGACGACCTGCCCCTCCGACTCCTTGATCTCGTTCAGGACGGCCTTCAGCCGCTCCTCGAACTCGCCGCGGAACTTCGCGCCCGCCACCATCGCGCCGAGGTCCAGCGACACCAGCCGCTTGCCGCGCAGCGACTCCGGCACGTCGCCCGCCACGATCCGCTGCGCGAGCCCCTCGACGACGGCCGTCTTGCCGACGCCCGGCTCGCCGATCAGCACCGGGTTGTTCTTCGTCCGCCGCGACAGCACCTGCACGACCCGGCGGATCTCCGAGTCCCGCCCGATCACCGGGTCCAGCCGGCCGTCCCGCGCCGCCTCCGTCAGGTCGACGCCGTACTTCTCCAGCGACTGGTAGGTGCCCTCCGGGTTCTCGCTGGTCACCCGGGCGTGCCCGCGGACCTTCTCGAACGCGTCCAGCAGCGCCTGCGGCGTCGCGCCGAACTCCTTCAGCAGCCCCGCCGCCGGCCCGCCGTCCGCCGCGAGGCCGACCAGCAGGTGCTCGGTCGAGACGTACTCGTCCTCCAGCTGCTGCGCCCGCGCGCCCGCCGTGTTGATCGCCCGGCTCAGCTGCCCCGACAGCCGCGGCGTCGCGACCGTCGAGCCCTGCGCCTTCGGCATCGCCGCGAGCTGCTCCTCGGCCCGCCGCCGGATCGCCTGCCAGTCCGCGCCGACCGCCTCCAGCAGCGGCACCGCGGTGCCCTCCGGCAGCCCGATCAGCGCGACCAGCAGGTGCTGCGGCTCCACCTCCGGGTGCCCCTCGGCCGCCGCCCTGCGGACCGCGACCGACACCGCCTCCTGGCTCTTCTGCGTCAGCTTGACGTCCATGTCCCCGTACTCCTGAGAGAGTTACTCCCGGTTGCGCTCGTGCCACACCACGACGCTGGTCTGCCTGATCGGCACCAGGTCGGAGCCGGGAGTGCCGCCCGGGTCCCCGCGCCGCCGCTGCTGCGCCAGGCGCGCCGCGACCGACCGGGTCGATTCGAGTTCGTTCGCGAGCTCCTCCAGGGCGGCGTGCGCCTTGGCGAGCTCCTCGCGGAGCCGCACGTTGTCGCGCTGCAGCTCCAGGATGTGCTTGATGCCGGAGAGGTTGACGCCCTCCTCCTGGGAGAGCCGCTGGATCTCGCGCAGCATCACGATGTCGCGCATCGAGTACCGGCGGCCCCGGCCGGCCGTGCGGCCCGGGCACACCAGCCCCATCCGGTCATAGGTGCGCAGCGTCTGCGGGTGCAGCCCGGACAGCTGCGCCGCCACCGAGATCACATAGACCGGGGTGTCGTCGCCGAACGGATCCATGACCTCACTCCGTTCTCGCCTGCTGGAGCAGCTCGCCGCGCAGGTCGTCGCCGGCGCCCGCGTCGCGCAGCCGCTCCAGCGCCTCACGGGCCTGGTCGTCGAGCTTCTGCGGCACCTGCACGTCCACGGTGACGAGCAGGTCGCCCTTCGTGCCGTCGCGCCGCGTCGCGCCGCGGCCCCGCACCCGGAACGTCCGGCCGTTCGGGGTGCCCTCCGGCAGCCGCAGCGTCACCGGCTGCCCCTGGAACGTCGGCACCCGGATCTCCGCGCCGAGCGCCGCCTCCGGGAACGTCACCGGCACGGTCATCGTCAGGTTGTCGCCGGTGCGGCCGAACACCTTGTGCGGCAGCACCTTGATGTTCACGTACAGGTCGCCCTGCGGGCCGCCGTTCTCGCCCGGCGCGCCCTTGCCCTTCAGCCGGATCCGCTGCCCGTCCGCGACGCCCGCCGGGATGCGGGCCTGGATGGTGCGGTCCGACTGCTTGCGGCCGCTGCCGTGGCAGGTCGGGCACGGGTCGTCCACGACCAGCCCCCGGCCGTGGCACTCCCGGCACGGCTCCTGGAACCCGAAGTTGCCGAGGTTGCGGGTCTCGTGCCCGGTGCCCTCGCAGCTCGGGCACACCCGCGGCACCGTGCCGGCCTTCGCGCCGGTGCCCCGGCACGACGGGCACGCCGCCTCGCTGGTCAGCTTGATCGGGACGGTCACGCCGTTCATCGCGCGGCCGAACGACAGCGTCACGTCCGTCTCCACGTCCGCGCCGCGCCTTGCCCGCCGCGTCCCCGCCGTGCGGGTCCCCCCGCCGCCGCGGTTGAACAGGCCGCCGAACAGGTCGCCGATGCGCTCGCCCGCGCCGCCCGTCTGCGTGCCCCCGGTCTGCCCGAAGATGTCCCCCAGGTCGAAGGGGAAGCCCCCGCCGCCCTGCTGGCCGCGGAAACCGCCCGGCATGGACCGCACCGCGTCGTACTCCTTGCGGCGCTTGTCGTCCGACAGGACGTCGTACGCCTCGGAGACCTCCTTGAAGCGGTCCTCGGCGTCGGCGTCCCCCTTGTTGGCGTCCGGGTGGTACTTGCGCGCCAGCTTCCGGTAGGACTTCTTGATCTCCTCCTGCGAGGCCGACTTCGAGACACCGAGGACTTTGTAGTAGTCCTTCTCCAGGTAGTCCTTGGTGCTCACGGCGCCCCGCTCTCTGCTATCGCCACTTGCGTCTTGTCTTCACGTGCGCCGCGGGGCCCGTCCCCGTCCCAGGACGGGACGGGCCCCGCGGGTCGATCACTCGCCCTCGTCGCCGCTCTCGTCGTCGGCGCCGGCGTTCGGGTCGGGCTCGGCGACCGCGACGCGGGCGGGCCGCAGGACCCGCTCCCCGATCCGGTAACCGGGCTGGAGGACGTCCGCGACGCTCGTCTCGGTCACGTCCGCCGAGTACGAGTGCATGAGCGCCTCGTGCACGGTCGGGTCGAACGGCTCGGACTTCTCGCCGAACTTCTCCAGGCCGAGCTTGCCGGTGACCGCCTCGAGGCTCTCCGCGACGGACTTGAACCCGCCGGTGAGCTCCTCGTGGTCCCGGGCGCGGCCGATGTCGTCCAGCACCGGGAGCAGCTCGGACAGCACCTGCCCGAGGGCCTGCTCGCGGACCGCGACCCGGTCCCGCTCGACCCGCTTGCGGTAGTTGTCGTACTCGGCCTTGAGCCGCTGGAGGTCGGCCAGCCGCTCGTTCAGCTGCGTCTTCAGCGAGGAGACCTCCTCATCGGATTCCCCGGTGCCCCCGTTGGCCGGGGCCTCCGGGGCCGGCTCCTCCGCCGGCTCCCGGAGCTTCCCCGTCTTCGGGTCGATGCGCCGCCTGTCGCGGATCACCGGGCCCTCCTGCTCCTCGCCCTCGCGGGAAGAGGAGGTCACGAGGCGTCACCCTTCGGCTTGTCGTCGTCCACGATCTCGGCGTCGACGACCTCGTCGTCCTGCGCGCCCTGGGCGTCGGCCGTCGGGCCGGCGTCCTCGGCGCCCGGCTGGGCGCCCTCGGGGTTCTGCGCGTACATCGCCGCGCCCATCTTCTGGGAGACCTGCGCGAGCTTCTCGGCGCTGCCCTTGATCGCGTCGACGTCGGTGCCCTCCAGGGCCTTCTTCACCTCGGCGATCGCGTCGTTGACCTCGGTCTTCAGCTCCGCGGGGACCTTCTCGTCGTTCTCCCGCAGGAACTTCTCGGTCGAGTACGCGAGGGTGTCGGCCTGGTTGCGGACCTCGGCCTCCTCCTTGCGCTTGCGGTCCTCCTCGGCGTAGTTCTCGGCGTCGCGCATCATCTTCTCGATGTCCTCCTTGGGCAGCGCGCTGCCGCCCGTGATGACCATCGACTGCTCGCGACCCGTGCCCTGGTCCTTCGCGCTGACGTTGACGATGCCGTTGGCGTCGATGTCGAAGGTGACCTCGATCTGCGGGACGCCGCGCGGCGCCGGCGGCAGGCCGGTCAGCTGGAAGGTGCCGAGCTTCTTGTTGTACGCGGCGATCTCGCGCTCGCCCTGGTAGACCTGGATCTCCACGGACGGCTGGTTGTCGTCGGCGGTGGTGAACGTCTCCGACCGCTTGGTCGGGATCGTGGTGTTCCGCTCGATGATCTTGGTGAAGATGCCGCCCTTGGTCTCGATGCCGAGGCTCAGCGGGGTCACGTCCAGCAGCAGGACGTCCTTGACCTCGCCCTTCAGCACGCCGGCCTGCAGGCTCGCGCCGATCGCGACGACCTCGTCGGGGTTGACGCCCTTGTTCGGCTCCTTGCCGCCGGTCAGCTCCTTGACCAGCTCGGACACCGCGGGCATCCGGGTGGAGCCGCCGACCAGGACGACCTGGTCGATGTCGCCGACGGTGATGCCGGCGTCCTTGAGCACCGAGTTGAACGGCGCCTTGGTCCGGTCGAGCAGGTCGGAGGTCATCCGCTGGAACTCGGCCCGGGTGAGCTTCTCGTCCAGGTGCAGCGGGCCCTCGGCGGACGCGGTGATGTACGGCAGGTTGATCTGCGTCTCGGACGAGCCGGACAGCTCGATCTTCGCCTTCTCCGCGGCCTCGCGGAGCCGCTGCAGCGCCATCTTGTCCTTGGACAGGTCGACGCCGTTGGCGTTCTTGAACTTCTCCACCAGCCAGTCGACGACCTTGTTGTCCCAGTCGTCGCCGCCGAGGTGGTTGTCACCGGAGGTGGCCTTCACCTCGACGACCCCGTCGCCGACCTCCAGCAGGGACACGTCGAACGTGCCGCCGCCGAGGTCGAACACCAGGATGGTGGCCTCGTTCTCCTTCTCCAGGTGGTAGGCCAGCGCGGCCGAGGTCGGCTCGTTGATGATGCGCAGGACGTTCAGGCCCGCGATCTGGCCGGCCTCCTTGGTGGCCTGGCGCTGGTGGTCGGAGAAGTAGGCGGGGACGGTGATGACCGCGTCGGTGACCGTCTCGCCCAGGTAGGACTCGGCGTCCCTCTTCAGCTTCTGCAGCACGAACGCGCTGATCTGCTGGGGGGTGAAGTCCTTGTCGTCGATCTTGGTCTTCCAGTCGGTGCCCATCTCGCGCTTGACCGACCGGATCGTCCGGTCGACGTTGGTCACCGCCTGGCGCTTGGCGACCTCGCCGACCAGGACCTCCCCGTTCTTGGCGAAGGCGACGACGGACGGCGTGGTCCGCGACCCCTCCGCGTTGGCGATGACGGTGGGCTCGCCGCCCTCCAGGATCGCGACGACCGAGTTGGTCGTCCCGAGGTCGATGCCGACCGCACGTGCCATGTCTCTCGTCCTCCGTCGTTTCCGGTGTTATCGCGCCCCGGTCGCCCCCGGGGTGCGGCCGGTCGATGTCTTGTCTGTCCGCAAGAGTGCCCGGCCGCCGGCTCGTTGTCAAATGACTTGAGTCGACTGGACTCAACTTTGCTGACGCCCTCTACAACAGGACGTGTGAGCCACCTATTCCGGTTCCCGGTGCCGCCCGGGAAACCCGGATCCGGTGCGAAAGCGGCGAGGGGTTCCGGGTGATACGTCTGTGACCGCCATCCGTGCGACGGAAAGGCACCACATGACAGGGGACCCCCTCGCCGCGGCACCGCCCCGGGCCGCCCGCGGCCCGGCCGTGCCGCGGCCGTCCCTGCACGACCCCGACCGGTTCGGGGAGGTCTTCGACGCGCACTTCGCCGAGATCCACGGCTACGCGGCCCGGCGCCTCGGCCCCGACGCCGCGTCCGACGTCGCCTCCCAGACGTTCCTGGAGGCGTTCCGCCGCCGCGACCGCTACGACCCCGCGCGTGCGGCCGTCCGCACCTGGCTGTACGGCATCGCGACGAACCTGATCGCCAAGCACCGGCGCAGCGAGGTGCGCGCCCTGCGGGCCCGCGCGCGGCTCGGCCCCGGCGACACCGGCGGCGGCGAGGGCCACGCGGACGCGGTGGACGCCCGCGTCAGCGCGCAGGGCCTGCGCGGCCGGCTGGCCGGGGCGATCGCGGCGCTGCCCGCCGGGGAACGCGACGTGCTGCTGCTCGTCGCGCTCGCCGACCTCAGCCATGAGGAGGTCGCGGCGGCGCTGGACGTCCCGTACGGGACGGTCGGCTCCCGGCTCAGCCGGGCCAGGAGGAAGGTGCGCGAAGCACTCGGCGGGACCAACCCTATGCGCGATGTGGAGGACGACCATGGATGAGCTGCGGACCGTCCGGGAGGCGTACGGCGACCCCGCCCCGCCGACCATGACGGAGATCGCGCAGGCGCGCGCGCTGTGGGAGGAGAAGCCGCCGCGGAGGTCCCGGTTCGGGTGGCCGTTTCGGATCAGCCTCGGCGTGGTCGCCGCCGGTGCCGCGGCGGCTGTCGCCGTCGCGCTCACCGGCCACGGCACGCCGGACGGCGGGACGCGCACCGGCCCGGGCGGGCGGGGGGTGCTCGACCTGAACGAGCAGGCGGTGCTGCAGGCGGCGGCGAAGGCGGAACTGGCACCGACCGGCAGGTACTGGTCGTCCGACCACATCCTCGGCCAGTCCTACGTCGTCCGGGCGAAGACCGGGACGTACGCGATCACCGGCGCGCTCACCGAGTCGTTCACCTGGGCCGGCGCGGAGAAGGGGACCGGCGAGGGGTACGCCGACCGGGACCTGCCGGCGAGGCCGATCACGCCGCAGGACGAGGCGGCATGGCGGCGCGCCGGTTCCCCGGCGGCGCTGCGGGTCTGGTCGGGCGACAAATGGCTCACCTTCCCCACCGGGGCGACGAAGGCGGCGCGGTGGCGATCGGACGGCCCGGACCGCGGCGGAGACGCCGGGGGCGGCGGGGACTTCCTCGGCGAGTCGGTCGAGGAGCTGCAGAAGCTGCCGTCGGATCCGGCCGAACTCGCCCAGAGGTTCCTGACCCCGGCGCAGATGGGGAAGGCGCTGCGCCTCCGGGCGGGAGTGGCCGTGAAGACCCCGCCCGGAGGGTGGGCGCTCGTCCGGATCTCCCGGGTGGCGTCGCTGCTGAACGCGCCGGTCCCGCCGAAGGTCCGGGCCGGGCTGATCCGCGCGCTGGCCTCCCAGCCGGGCATCCACGCGATCGGCCGGGTCACCGACCCGCTGGGCCGCCAGGGGGTCGCGCTCGCCGCCGACGAGCGCGCGGTGAAGGTCACCGGCGAGTACGGCGGGCCCGCCGCCGAGCGCGGCACCTACCGCTCCCGCGAAGTGATCGTCTTCGACGAGCGCACCGGCGCGCTGCTGGCCCGCCAGAACCAGCTGACCGTGCCCGGCGGGCCGTACGCGGAGATGAAGCCGGGCTTCATCATCGACTACTCGGCCGTCCGCTCGGCGCAGTGGACCGACAGGAAGCCGGCGCCGCCCGCACGGCTGCCGTTCCCGTCCCGCTGATATCCGGGATGCTGCGGTAAGAACCGGGGGCTCCGGATCACTACCCGGGTGACGGAACCCCCGGACGAAGGGCTCGGACCTTGTCGGACCCCGAAGACATCGCCCGGTTCACGGCGCTGTACGACGCGCACCATCCGCGCGTCCATGCCTATGCCGTGAGCCGGGTCGGCGTGCAGGCCGCCGAAGAGATCACCAGCGAGACGTTCTGCGTCGCGTGGCGGCGCTTCCGCGACCTTCCGGACGAGCCGCTGCCGTGGCTGCTCGGCATCGCCCGCAACCTGCTGCGCGAGTCGTACCGGGCGCGGGACCGGCAGGACGCGCTGGCCCGCGAGCTGCGCACCTGGGCGGCGGGCGAGCCGCCCGCGGGCGACGTCGGGGAGGCGGTGGCCGAGCGCGCGGGGATGCTGCGCGCGCTCGCCGCGCTGCCCGACGCCGACCGCGAGCTGCTGGCGCTGGTCGCCTGGCACGGGCTGTCGCCGGGCCGGGCGGCGAAGGTCGTCGGCTGCTCGAAGGCGTCGTTCTACGTGCGGCTGCACCGGGCGCGGCGGCGCCTGGAACGCGCGCTGACCGGGGAGTCGCGGGCGCCGGACCCCGGCGCGCTCGCGCCCCGCCCGTCCCTGGTCACTCCCGAGAGGAAGGTCGTCCGATGAAGCATGACGTGATGAGGGCGCTGGCGGACGCGCGGCCCGCGCAGCTCGACCCGCCCGCGGACCCGGCCGCGGCCCGCGCCCGCCGGGAGCGCGACCTCGGGCGCGCGTTCCAGGCGGAGGCGGACGCCTCGCCCGCCGGGGGACGGGCGCCGGGGCGTCGGGGCGCGCCCGCCGGGGGACGGGTGCGGGGGCGCCGTCCCGTCACCTGGGCGCTGACCGGCGTCGTCGCCGCCGGGGCCGCGGCGGCCGTGGCGGTCGCGACGATCGGGTCCTCGGGCTCGCCGGACTCGCCCGGCGGCACGGCCCGCCCGCCGGCCGGGCCGATCGACCTCGACAAGCAGGCGGTGCTCGCCGCGGCGACCAAGGCGGAGCAGGCGCCGACCGGCCGGTACTGGTACACCGACCAGCTCGACGGCCAGTCCTACATCGTGCGGGCGAAGACCGGCGCGTACGCGATCGCCGGCGCGCAGAGCGAGTCGTTCAGCTGGCACGGCGCGACGTCCGGCACGGGCGAGGGCTACTACCTGCGCGACCTGCCGGCACGCCCGCTGACCCCGCAGGACGCGGCGCTCTGGCGCAAGGCGGGCGCGCCGTCGAGCTTCCGCGTCCGGACCGACGGCGGCTCCACCACCTACACCACCAAGGCGACGAAGTGGCGGTCGGACGGCCCGGAGGCGGGCATCGACCCGCGCGGCGGCGGGGAGTTCCTCGGCAAGTCGGCCGAGGAGCTGCGGAAGCTGCCGTCCGACCCGTCCGCGCTCGCCCGCATCTTCCTCAGCGACGCGCAGATGGGGGACGCGCTCGGCATGTCGCCGAAGAGCGGGCGGAAGCCGAGCCCCGAGCAGGCCGCCTACGCCAAGATCTGGCGGGTCGCGTCGCTGCTGGGCGGCGCGCCGCTCACGCCGAAGGTGCGGGCCGGGCTGATGCGGGCGCTGGCCGCGCAGCCGGGCGTCCAGGCCATCGGGCACGTCACCGACCCGCTCGGCCGCCGCGGCGTCGCGCTCGCCTCCGCCGAGCGGACCACCCCGGGCCCCGCCGGCCCGAAGGGCGACCCGGGCGGCTACCGCTCCCGCCAGGTGATCGTCTTCGACGAGCACACCGGAGCGCTGCTGTCCGTCCAGGACACGCTGACCCGGCCGGGCGGCGAGTACGCGGAGATGAAGTCGGGCTTCATCATCAACTACTCGGCCAGCCGCGCGACGAACTGGACTGACGCCAAGCCGAAGCCCCCCGCCAAGCTCCCCTTCTGACCCCCGGACCGGGGTGAGCGCTGCCGTTGTCCCATGGCGTACGCCCCCCGCCATCGCCCTCCGCCCGGCCTCCCGGGCGGAGGGCGAAGGCGTTCCGGGGGATCGGTTGAGAACGGGGTGACCCGCTTCTCCCCCACAGCGAGGATTCGCCCATGGCACACGACCGCCCGCCGGAGCGCGAGGGCCCGGCCAGGCCCGGCTCCGACACCGAGGTGATCGTCCGTTCGCGGCGGGAACCGGACGCGTTCGCGGAGATCTTCCACCGCCACTTCGCCGAGATCCACCGGTACGCGGCCCGCCGGCTCGGCACCGACGCGGCGGACGACATCGCCGCGGAGACCTTCCTCGTCGCGTTCCGCCGGCGCGGCCGGTTCGACCCCGAGCGCGGCACGGTCCGCCCGTGGCTGTACGGGATCGTCACCCGGCTGATCGGCCTGCACCGGCGCGCCGAGGGGCGGCGGTACCGGGCGCTCGCCCGCACCCCCGCCGAGAACGTCGAGGACGGGCACGAGGACCTGGTCGCGGCGCGCGTCACCGCCGGGGACGCCGGCGCGGACCTCGCGGACGCGCTGGCCCGGCTGCCGCGCGGGGAGCGGGACGTCCTGCTCCTCGTGGCGCTGGCCGACCTGTCGTACGAGGAGGTCGGGCAGGCGCTCGGCCTGAAGACGGGCACGGTCGCGTCGCGGCTGCACCGCGCCCGGCGCCGGCTGCGGGAGGCGCTCGGCGACGCCCGGACGGCACTGATGACGGAGGAGGCGACGGCGTGAACCGGATCGACGAGATGGACGGCGTGCGGCGGCTGCTGGCCGAACCGCCGGAACCGTCGCCCGAGGCGTCCGCGAAGGCGCTCGGGATGCTGGCGGGCGAGATGTCGGGCGGGCGGCGCGTCCGGGCGTCGGCGGCGGGCCGGCGCCGGCTCGGGCGGCCGTTCGGCCTCGGGCGCCCGTTCGGCCTCGGGTGGCCGTTCGGGCTCGGCGCGGGCCTGGTCGCCGTGGGCGCCGCGGCGGCCGTCGCGATCGTGGCGACCGGCCAGGGGACGTCCGGTCCACCGGGCGCGTCCGAGGGGACGAGGCGGCCGGGAAAGGTGGACCTGAACAGGCAGGCGGTCCTCGCGGCGGCGGCGAAGGCCGAGCTGCTGCCGACCGGGAGGTACTGGTACACCGACCAGATCACGGGCCAGTCCTACATCATGCGGCCGAAGACCGGCGCGTACGCGATCACCGGTGCGCACTTCGAGACCTTCCGGTGGGCGGGCGCGAAGAAGGGCATGGGCGAGGCGTTCTACGGGCGTGACATCCCGGCACGTCCGCTGACGCCGAAGGACGAGGCGCTCTGGCGGAAGGCCGGTTCGCCATCGGCGTTCCGGGTGTGGTCGAACGACCACTACTACACCTACGACCGGCACACGTCCCCGTGGCAGGTGGACCATCCGGACGCCGCGGGCGGCGGTCACTGGTTCGGCTCCGGCCCGAACGGCGGCGACATGACGGTCGACGACCTGCAGAACCTGCCCACCGACCCCGCGAGCCTCGCCGCGCGGTTCCTCAGCGGAATGTCCATGCCCGAACGGCGGAAGCAGGCGCTCCAGAGGCAGGTCGACTCGCTGCGGAGGGCCCCCGTCCCGGACGACCCGAAGAAGCGCGCCGACAGGGCGCGGAGCCTGAAGGTGCTCCAGTCGATGATGGACGAGGTCGACGGGGAGATCGCGGAGGATCCGCACGGCTCCCGCAACAAGGTCCTGGACGTCGGGAACCTGATGATGGACCTGCCGCTCCCGCCGGCGGTGCGGGCCGGGCTGATGCGGGCCCTCGCCGCGCAGCCCGGAGTGCGGGCGATCGGGCCGGTGGTGGACGGGCTCGGCCGCAAGGGGGTCGCGCTGGCCGGTCCCGACACCACCGCCCGGATCGACGGCGAGTACGGGGCCCCCGCCGCCGAGCAGGGCTCCTACACCTCGCACGAGGAGATCATGTTCGATCCGGCGACCGGTGAGCTGCTCGGCAGCCGGGACGTGCTGACCCGGCCGGGCGGCGCCTACCGGTCGCAGGCGCCCGGCTTCGTGATCAACTACTGGCTGGTGCGGTCGTCCGGCTGGATAAAGGCCAAGCCGAAGCCCCCCGTGAAGCTCCCCTTCTGAGGTCCGTGGCGTGCCGCCCGCATCCGGACCCGGATGAGGGCGGCACGCCGCGACCTCAACGGCGGGTGCGGGCCTCGATGCCGTCCAGGACGCAGGCCAGGCCGTAGTCGAAGCGCGCCTCCACCACGTCGGCGGTGTCGCGGACCCAGACCTCCCGGATGTGGGCGGTGAGCCGGGGGTGGCGCTCGGCGATCTCGGCGAGGTAGGGGCCGAGGGCCTGCACCCAGTCCTCGCCCGTCGCGGTGCCGTGGACGTCCTGCCAGCTCGCCTCGCTGCCGGCCGCGCCGATGACGTAGTCGGCGATCAGCGACATCGCGTTGTCCAGGGCCATGCCGGTGAGGCCGGCCCCGTCGAAGGCGCCGATCACCTCGTCGAGGACGCGGGTGGCGTTCGGGCCGATCATCGGCTGGGCGCCGAACAGCGGCACCGTCCAGGGATGCCGGTGGATCATCGCGCGCAGGTCGCGCGCGTAGCCGGCGACGGCGGCGCGCCATCCGCCCGCGCCGCCGTCCGCGCCCGGGGCGGTGTCCGGGCGGGTGTCCGGGCGGGGGACGCGGACCTCGCCCATCACCCGGTCGAGGGCGAGCTCCAGCAGCTCGTCCTTGTTCGCGACGTGCCAGTAGACGGACGTCGCGCCGGAGTTCAGCCGGGTGCCGAGCCGCCGCATGCTGAGCCCGTCCAGGCCCTCGGCGTCGAGCAGCTCGAGCGCCGCGTCGACGATCTGGTCGCGGGTGAGCGTCGGCTGCTCGCGCCTGGCCCGCCGGGGCCGCGTCCACACCGACTCCGGCGGCTTCTTGCCGTCCGCCTCGGCCGCCTTCGCCATCCGGTTCCTCCTCGGCGCTCGGTTCGTTCCCTCCAGAGTACTTGAACAGTGTGCGAGTCGCGTCGTACAGTGTGCGAGTGAGCTCGAACACTGTACGAGGAGACCGTCCGTGAACGCAGCCGTCCCGCCGCCCCACCCCCGCCGGTGGCAGATCCTCGGCGTCCTGTGCCTGAGCCTGCTGGCCGTCACCGTCGACAACACGATCCTCAACGTCGCGATCCCGTCGCTGCTCAAGGACCTGCACGCGACCATGTCCGACGTCCAGTGGACGATCGACGCCTACTCGCTCGTCTTCGCCGGCCTGCTGCTCACCGCCGGCGGCCTCGGCGACCGCTTCGGCCGCCGCCGCGCCATGCTGATCGGGTTCGCGCTGTTCGGCGGCGGCTCGCTGCTCGGCGCGTTCGCCGCGCACCCCGGCGAGCTGATCGCCATGCGCGCCGTGATGGGCCTCGGCGGCGCCTTCCTGATGCCGGGCACCCTGTCGATCATGGCGCAGGTGTTCGGCCCGGACGAGCGCGCCAGGGCGTTCGCGATCTGGGGCGCCACCTCCATGATCGGCGTCGCGGGCGGGCCCGCGCTCGGCGGCGTGCTGCTGGAGCACTTCTGGTGGGGCTCGGTGTTCCTGGTGAACGTCCCCGTCACGGCCGCCGCCGTCATCGGCCTGCTCGTCCTGGTCCCCGAGTCGCGCGGCCCGCGCCGCCGCCCGGACGTCCCCGGCTCCGTGCTGTCCACCATCGGCATGGCCGCGCTCGTGTGGGCGATCATCTCCGCGCCCGGCCACGGCTGGACCGGCGCCCGCACCCTCGCCGGCCTCGCGGTCGGCATCGCCGCCCTCGCCGCGTTCGCCGCCTGGCAGCGCCGCAACCCCGAGCCGATGCTCGACCTCGCCCTGCTGCGGCAGCGCGCCTTCTCCGGCTCCGCCGCCGTCATCGCGATCCTCGGGTTCGTCCTCGCCGGGACGCTGTTCGCCCTCACCCAGACGCTCCAGCTCGTCCTCGGCTACGGCCCGCTCAAGGCCGGGCTCGCGCTGCTGCCCTGCGCCGTCGCCGCCGCGGCGGGCAACGGCCTCGGCGCCGCCCTCGAAGCGCGCCTCGGCGGCCGCCCCGCCCTGGTCACCGGCCTGCTCGTCATCGCCGCCGGGTTCGGCGCCCTCGCCCTCGAAGGCCCCGGCGACGGCTTCGCCCCGATCATCACCGGGCTCGTCGTCATCGGGTTCGGCATGGGCCTCGGCTCCCCGCCCGCCTACAACCTGCTGATGGCCGCCGTCCCCGTCGAGGAGGCCGGCGTCGGGTCCGCGGTGAACGACGCGGGCCAGGAACTCGGCAACGCGCTCGGCGTCGCCGTCCTCGGCAGCGTCATCTCCGCCGTCTACGCCCGCGCCCTGCCGGACGGCGCGCCCGCCGCCGCGAAGCACTCGCTCGGCGAGGCCCTCGCGCTCGGCGACCCCGCGCTCGCGCACCAGGCCCGCGACGCGTTCGTCCACGCGGTGTCGATCGGCTCCCTCGCCGGATGCGGCGCCACCCTCGCCGCCGCCCTGTTCGCCGCGGTCGTCCTGCGCGGCGTCCCCCGCCCCGCCGCCGCCCCCGCCGGCGCGGAGAAGGTCGCCGAGCCCGCGTGAAAGCGAGCGGGGGGACGAGCGGAGTAGAAGTGACGACCATCCCCCGGAGGTGCCCGATGCCGGACCCCAAGGAAGGGGCGGCCGAGTGACCGCCCCACCCGAGACGGCCCCGACGGACGCGGAACTGCTCGCCGCGTCCGTCCGCGACGGCGACCGCTTCACCGCCGTCTACGACCGGCACTACGCCGGCGTCCACCGCTACGTCGCCGGACGCCTCGGCCCGCAGGCGGCCGACGACGTCGTCGCCGAGACGTTCCTCACCGCGTTCCGCCGCCGCGCCGCCTTCGACCCGTCCCGCGGAGACGTCCGGCCCTGGCTGTTCGGCATCGCGACCAACCTGATCGCCCAGCACCGGCGGACCGAGACCCGCCGCTACCGGGTCCTCGCTAAGGTCGGCGCCGACCGCGATCCCGGCGGCCACGACGACCGCGTCGCGGCCTCGGTGTCCGCCGAACGGCTCCAGCCGTCGCTGGCGCGCGCGCTCGCCGCGCTGTCCCGCAAGGACCGCGACGTCGTGCTCCTCAAGGCGCTCGCCCAGCTCACCCACGAGGAGATCGCCGACGTCCTCGGCATCCCGTACGGCACCGTCGGCTCCCGCCTCAGCCGCGCCCGCCGCAAGCTCCGCGCCGCCCTGCCCGCCCCCACGGAAGGCCTGTGACCATGGACGAACTCCAGATGATCGCCACGATGCTCGACGAGCCGCCCGCGCCGGACGCCGAGGCCGCCGTCCGCCGCCGGCTCACCGAAGGGATGCGCGAGCCGGAGCGCGCGGCGCGCCGGGCCTGGCGCCGCCCCGCCCTCTGGAGCGGCCTCGGCCTCGCCGCCACGGCCGCCGCCGTCACGGGCGCGCTGACCCTGACGTCCGGCACCGCGCCCCGCGCGCCCGACCCCGGCCAGCGCGCCGTCCAGCCGATGTCGGCGAAGACCGTCCTGCTCACCGCCGCCGAGCACGCCGAGGCGGCACCGTCCACCGGCAAGTACTGGCACGTCCGGACGCTGACGAGCATCCCCTTCCACGGCGGCCCGCGCAACGGCGGCTACTGGGGGAGCAGGCTGACGGTCGGCGAGACCTGGACCCTCCGCGACGGCCGGTCCTGGACCGGCTACCGCGAAGCCGGCGTGAAGATCGCCCCGAAGGACGAGGCCGCCTGGAAGCGCGACGGCTCGCCCAACAAGGCGGCCTCCGGGCACGGGCTCTTCAAGGACAAGGGGCCCGGTACCTTCCTGGTCTGCGACAAGGAGATGTCCTTCAAGCAGGTGCAGGCGCTGCCCGCCGATCCCGCCGGGCTGCTGAGCGCCCTCAAGCGGGCGATGCTGCACAACGACGACGGCCCCGTGCCCCCGAACGCGCAGCGGACGTTCGTCGCGGGCTGCCTGGCGGGGCTGCTCGCCGACGTCCCCGTGGCGCCGAAGGTGCGCGCCGCCGCCTACCGGGCGCTGGCGGCCACGCCGGGCGTCACCGTCACCGGCCGGACCACCGACGAGCGGGGCCGCACCGGGATCGGCCTGGTCGTGCCGGAGGGCCGGGGCGGCACCAGCACGATGATCATCGACCCGGACAGCTCGCTCGTCCTCTCCACCAGGGTCGGGCACGGCTCCGGAGGCAAGAACGTCTCCCGGATCATCCTCGAGGCCGGCTGGACCGACGCGGGCCCGAAGGTCCCCGCCCTCCCCTGACCGCGCACGGGGTTCGCGGGCGCGCCGCCCCCGCCCGTCGCGGGCGGGGGCGGGGCGGGGGCGGCGGCCCGCTGCGGCTCAGGCCAGGAGGTCGGAAGGGCTGGTCCCCGTCTCCGTGAGGGCGAGGGAGCCGCCCGCCCGCGCGGTCAGCCACAGGCTGGGCCGGTAGCGCGGGTCGCCGGTGCCGGTGTGCAGGGTCTCCAGGACGTCGAGGACGCGGTCCGCGCCCACGTGCTCGCCCCACTCCAGCGGCCCGCGCGGGTAGCCGAGGCCGAGCCGGACGGCGGTGTCGATGTCCTCCGGACGGGCCAGCCGCTGCTCCGCGATGCCGCAGGCCACGTTCACGATCGAGGCGAGCAGCCGCGGCGCGACCGCCGCGGGCGCGTCCCGGACGACGGTCACCGACCGTCCCGTCGCGAGCAGCGCGGCGAGCGCGGCGCGCCCGGCCTCCGGGTCCACGGCGGGCTGGACGACGAGGGTGAGCCGGCTGAAGAACCCGAAGAACGCGTCGATGCCGAGCGTCCGCTCCGGGTGCGGGCCGCCTCCCACGCCGCGGGACGCGTCGACGAGGACGACGGCGCCCGGCGACGGCTCGCCGCCCGTCTCGACGTCCACGCCGGCCTCGGCCAGCAGGGCGCCGAGCGTGTCCCGCAGGTCCTCGGCGAGCCAGACCGGCCGGGCGCCGACGTCCGGGGCGGTGGCCTCCGGCGGTTCCTGCTTCACGCCGTCCACGTACGTGTAGAAGCCCTCGCCCGACTTGCGGCCGAGGAGCCCCGCCTCCATGCGGGCGCGGCCGATGCGGGACGGCCGGTACCGCGGCTCGGTGTAGAAGCCCGTCCAGATCGACTCCATCACGGGGTGCGAGACGTCCATGCCGGTGAGGTCGAGCAGCTCGCACGGGCCCATCTTCAGGCCGAGGACGTCGCGGGCGATGCGGTCGATGTCGGCCGGTTCCGCGATGCCCTCGGACAGGATCTGCAGCGCCTCCGTCACCAGGCCGCGCCCGGCGTGGTTGACGAGGAAGCCCGGCGCGTCCGGGGCGAGCACCGGTTCGTGGCCGAGCCGCCGGACGAGATCGGCCAGCGCGCCCGGGATCCAGCCGGCGGTCCGCGCGCCCGGGATCACCTCGACGAGCCGCATCAGCGGGACCGGGTTGAAGAAGTGCAGCCCGGCGAGCCGCGACGGGTCCCGGAGCGCCGCGCTGATCGCCGTCACCGGCAGCGAGCTGGTGTTCGTCGCGAACAGGACCCGCTCGTCGGCGGCCTTCTCCAGCGCCGCGAACAGCTCCCGCTTGGTGTCCAGGTCCTCCCGGACGGCCTCGATGACCAAGTCGCAGCCCTGCAACGGGGTGAGCGGCTCGCCGACGGGCTTCAGCCGCGCCTTCGCCGCCGCCGCGTCGTCCGCCGCCATCCGGCCCTTGGCGACGAGCTTGTCGAACATCGCGCCGACGTGCTCGACGGCGCTCTTCACGGCCTCGAACCGGATGTCCGCCAGCTCCACGGTCAGCCCGCCGGCCGCCGCGAGCTGCGCGATCCCGCGCCCCATCGCGCCCGTCCCGATGACCCGGACCGTCGCCGCCCGCCCTGCCCATTCGTCCGCGGCCCACTGCTCCATCGCGCCTCCTCGCTCGCCTTCCTGGCATTCAACCCCCCGCCGTGCCCGGGCCCGGACGCGGGTCGCGTACTTCGAGGTCATAACCTGCGGAGTGCCCGCCGTTCCCGGATTGAGGAGAACCTGCCATGCGCGACGCGGTGATCTGCGAGCCGCTGCGGACCCCGATCGGCCGCTTCGGCGGGGTGTTCAAGACCGTCCAGCCGGTCGACCTCGCGTCCACCGTGATCCGCGCGCTGGTCGAGCGGTCCGGCGTGCCCGGCGACGCGGTCGACGAGGTGTTCCTCGGCCAGTGCTACCCGAGCGCCGACGCCCCCGCCATCGGACGCGTCGCCGCCCTCGACGCGGGCCTGCCGATCGAGGTCGGCGGCCTCCAGGTCGACCGGCGCTGCGGCTCGGGCCTCCAGGCCGTGCTGAACGCCGCGATGCAGATCCAGACCGGCGTCAGCGACCTGATCATCGCGGGCGGCGCCGAGTCCATGAGCAACGCGCCGTTCTACACGACGTCCGCGCGCTGGGGCCTGCGCGGGCCGTCCCTCGAACTGCACGACACCCTCGCCCGCGGCCGCGCCACCGCCGGCGGCGTCAACTACCCGGTGCCCGGCGGCATGCTGGAGACCGCCGAGAACCTGCGCCGCGAGTACGGCATCGGCCGCGAGGAGCAGGACGAGCTGTCCGTCCGCTCGCACCAGCGCGCCGTCGAGGCGCAGAGGTCCGGCCGGTTCGCCGACGAGATCGTCCCCGTCACCGTCACGTCCCGCAAGGGCGACACCATCGTGGACACCGACGAGCACCCGCGCCCCGACACGTCCATGGAGACCCTCGGCAGGCTGCGTCCCGTCCTCGCCAAGAGCGACGACCAGGCCACCGTCACCGCGGGCAACTCCAGCGGCCAGAACGACGCCGCCGCCGCGTGCATCGTCACCACCCCGGAACGCGCCGCCGAACTCGGCCTGCGGCCCCTCGTCCGGCTGGTTTCCTGGGCGCGGGCGGGCGTCCCGCCGCGCACGATGGGCATCGGACCCGTCCCGTCCACCGCCAAGGCCCTCGCCGCCGCCGGCCTCACCCTCGCCGACATCGACCTCATCGAGCTGAACGAGGCGTTCGCCGCGCAGGTCCTCGCCGTCACCCGCGAGTGGAACGTCAAGGACGCCGACTGGGACCGCATCAACGTCAACGGCTCCGGCATCTCCCTCGGCCACCCCGTCGGCGCGACCGGCACCCGCATCCTCGCCACCCTCGCCCGCGAGATGCACCGCCGCGAGGCCCGCTACGGCCTCGAGACGATGTGCATCGGCGGCGGCCAAGGCCTCACCGCCATCTTCGAACGCGTCTGACCGGCTCTCAGAACATCGCCCGATGCCGCCCCCGGTAACGCGGGCGCCGCTGCTCCATCGCGAGCGCCGTGACCAGCGCCGTCAGCACCACCACGGCGCACATGGCGGACGCCCACACCGCGATCACAGCGCCACCCCCGGCGTGCCGTCGAGCAGCTCGCGGATCACCATCACCGCGTCCACCACCCGCTCCGCCTCCGCGACCGGATGCCGCCACGACGTGAAGAACCACGCCCGCCCGCCGTCGTCCTCCCGCGCCCGGACGCTGATCACGTCGGACGGATGCGCCCCACAGCACCCCTCCACCGCCGGATTGACCACGCGCAACCCGTCCTCGCTCATGAACGCGTGCAGCCTGTACACCCGCAGAACCACGCCCAGCGCCTCAAGCCGCGCTCTACTCTCAGGGGTCATGGGATGGACCTCCACTCAGGTCGGTTCCTAGGCCCCGGCGCAGTGGTGACGCACCGCGCCGGGGCCGCTTCTTTTAGTGACGCTACACCTAGTGACACTCAGTGTCCCCTAGTGATTCTGAATGCCCCGATATGTCCAAGCGTGCCTCCAGGTCACCTAGTGTGACCATGTGAGTATCGATCTCGACGGCATGGAGCCTCTGTACCTGCAGGTGGCAGGCGTTCTCACGGCACGCATCGTGGACGGCGTCTACCCCGTGGGCCGCCGCATTCCTGCGGTGCGGGCCGTCGCGGACGAGTTCAAGGTGTCCGTCAACACAGCGGAGGCGGCGATCAGGCTGCTCCGCGAACAGGGCCTCGTCCGGGGCGTTCACGGGAGGGGGACGTTCGTGATCGCCAAGCCGTTGGACGTCGGGGAGAAGGACGGCTGACCGTCCGCGTGGCGGCGATCTAGTTTGGTGGTGTGGGCAATGACGCTGATGCCGCTGTGCGCGAGCAGATCGCCTATTACCGGGCGCGGGCGGGCGAGTACGACCGGGTCTATGACGAGCGCGACGACCTGAGGGCCCTGACGGCGCTGGTCGACGACCTTCCGATCACGGGTGACGTGCTGGAACTGGCCTGCGGGACCGGGCAGTGGACGGGGCGCCTCGCCGAGCGGGCGCGCTCGGTGACCGCCGTCGACGCCTCGCCGGAGGCCCTGCAGATCGCGCGTGAACGCGTGCCGTCCACGGCGGTGGAGTTCGTGTGCGCCGACCTGTTCGCGTGGCGGCCGTCCCGCCGGTACGACACTGTCTTCTTCGCGTTCTGGCTGTCCCACGTCCCGCCGGACCGGCTGCCCGGTTTCTGGCGGACGGTCGCGGACGCCCTCGCGCCCGGCGGCAGCGCGGTGTTCATCGACAACGGGCCGGGGGAGGCGGCGGCCGAGGACGTCCTCGCCGGGCAGGCCGTGCCCTCGGTGCGGCGCCGGCTGGAGGACGGCAGCGAGTACCGGGTCGTCAAGGTGTTCCACGACCCGGAGCGGCTCGTCCGTGACCTCGCGGCGTGGGGCTGGACGGCGGCCGTCCGTCCGGTCGGCACCGGCTTCCTCACGGGAACCGCCGCCCAGCGCCCCGAGCGTTGACTATCGACGCGCCGTGACGCTCAACGCGCCGTGTCGTGCACGACGGCGAGCAGGCCTCGTGCGCGGGTGCCGTCCGGGGCGGTCCAGGCGCCGGCGATGTGGCCGAGGGCTTCCGCAGGCGCGGCGTCCGAGCTGGGACGCAGGACGCGGTGCAAGCGGAGGGACGCGCCGTGCGGCATGCTCAGCACGGTGCCGTCCTGGTCGTCGGTGGCCGTGATGACGAAGTTCGCGCCGGTGAGGGCTTCGCCGCGGTAGGAGCGGGTCACCTCGCGGTCGGGGGTGCCGCTGGTGTTCTGGTCCTGGGCCTGGACGCGGCCTTCGAGCAGGGCCGTCAGCTGGGCGACCATGACCGGGTCGTGGCAGCCGTCGTAGGCCCAGCGCCGTCCGAGCACGCCGTGTTCCATGGTGCCGACGAGGGCGTGGTCCGCGCCGTCGAGCGGTGCGCCGCGGTAGGTGAGCGGCGCCAGGTAGGTGGTCGGCCGCGGGCCGGACAAGTCGGTGGCCACGATGAACTCGATCCCGACCTCGCCGTCGGGGTCGTCCAGCCGGAAGCCGCCCGCCTTGGCGAGCTCCGGTCCGCCCGTCCCGCCGGAGTACCAGGGGCGGGTCGGGAGCCATGTGGCCAGCAGTTCCAGCTTGGTCGGCTTGAGCGTGGTCTGGTGGATGACGGCCATGCCGGGATTCTCCCATCGAGCGCCCCGACGTCGTCGACCTGCGGTGCCGGCCGGCTATCCGAGGACGAGGTCGGCGGCGCGGGCGAGGACTTCGGCGCGGGTGCGGCCCTCGTGGCCGGCGGCGAGGAAGTGGTGCCCGATCGCGACGCAGAAGGCGATCAGGCTGCGGGCCTCGACCTCGTCGGGGTCGTCGCAGTACGTGCCGATCGTCTCGCGGAGCAGGGCCATGCGCCGGTCGTCGACCCGGCGCAGGCGTTCGGCGACGGCCTCGTCGCGGCGGGCCCAGTCGCGGACGGCGAGGTCGAGCGGGAGCAGCCGGTCGCCGGAGAAGGTGAGCATGCCCGCGCGGACGGCCCGGGTCCGCGCGTCGCCGCCCTCGCCGTCGACGCGGGCGATGACGTCGTCGGTGCTCTCGCGCTCCCAGGCGTCCAGCATCGCCTCCAGGAGGGCGCCGCGGTCGGCGAAGTAGCCGTAGAAGCCGCCCTTGGTGACGCCGAGCCGCTTGGCCAGCGCCTCGATCCGGACGGCGTCGGGCCCGCCCTCGGCCAGCATCCGCAGGCCCTCCTCGACCCAGCGGCCGCGCGGTGTGCGGGTCGCGCCCGCCATGTGCCCCACCTCACTCCCGGCACCATCTATACGCACCCGTATAAACGGGGTTAACCTGGTGTTGTACGCAACCGTATACCTGAGCGGAGGCGGTCGCCTTGCGGCTCCCCGACAGCGCGCACACCGAGCGGCCATGGCGCATCCACGAGTTCGTCCAGGACTTCGAGCTGGAGGACGTGTGGTCCTTCCGCACCCCCGGCGCCGGCCCCGATGACTTCCCCGTGATGCTGGACGCGATCCGGACGTCCGGCGGCTTCGCGCGGCAGGCCCCGCCGGTCCGGTTCCTTTTCGCCGTCCGGTGGACGCTCGGCGCGCTGCTCGGCTGGGACCGGCCCGCGACCGGCCTCGGCTCCCGGGTCCGGCCGCTGCGCGACCGCCTGCCGAGCGACCTCCGCGACACCGTCGACGCCTCCGAGCGGAACGGCTCCCCGTTCACGCCCGTCTACCGGCTCGAGAACGAGGACGTCCGCGAGCTGGCGAACGGCACCGTCCACGGCGTCATGCACCTGGGCTGGGCGCCCGCGCCGGACGGCGGCCACGAGCTGCGGATGGCGGTCCTGGTCCGGCCGAACGGCAGGCTCGGACGCCTTTATATGGCGCTCATCGCGCCGTTCCGGTACCTGATCGTCTACCCGATGCTGACCCGGCAGTGGGAGCGGGCCTGGCGGGAGCGCGGCGTCCGCACCGCCGCCGGGTCCTGATCAGCGGGCGCGCACCTGCCGGACGAGGTCGGCCGCGGCCTCGGGCCACCGCGGACGCTCGAACGCGAACCCGGCGTCGAGCAGCCGCCCGGGGACGACGCGGCGGCTCTTGAGCAGCAGTTCGGTGTCCGACCGGAGGGCGAGCGCGCCGATCTCCGCCATCCACTTCGTGGCCGGCAGGCCCACCGGCATGCCCCAGGCGTTGCGGAGCGCGCGCATGAACGCGCGCTGCGGCAGCGGACCGGGCGCGGCGAGGTTCACGGGCCCGTCGAGGTCGTCCCGGTCGATCAGGAACCGGACCGCGCGGACGAAGTCGTCCTCGTGGATCCACGACACGTACTGCGCGCCGCCCGCGACCGGCCCGCCGAGGCCGAGCCGCGCCATCCGCAGCAGGACGTCGAAGACGCCGCCCCGGTCGGGGCTCATCACCATCGCCGCGCGCAGCGCGACCTTCCGGGTCGACGGCGTGGCGGCCCGCCGCTGCGCCCACTCCCACTCCTTGGCGATCCTGACGCTGTACGACCAGTAGCGCGGGACGCCGGGCTCGCCGCCGCCGATGACGCCGGACGCCTCGTCGTTGGGCGCGTCGAAGCGGTGGGCGTAGACGGTCGCCGTGCTCATCTGGAGCCAGACCTTGGGCGGGCGCGCCGCGGCGGCGATCGCCTCGCCCACGACCCGCGCCGACTCGACCCGCGAGTCCATCATCTCCCGCAGGTTGGCGGGGGTGTAGCGGCAGCTGACGCTGCGCCCGGCGAGGTTGATCACGGCGGCGGCGCCGTCGACCGCCGCCGCCCACGGGCCGAGCGTCCGGCCGTCCCAGGCCACCTCGCGCTCGCGCGCCGGCCGCCTCGTCAGGATCACGACCTCGTGGCCCGCGGCGGTGAGCGCGCGGTCCAGGATCGTGCCCACCTGCCCGGTGCCGCCGGGGATCACCAGCTTCATCGCGCCCACCTCCGCGTGTCCCCACGAGCCTAACGCAGATTTTTGAACGCGTTTAAAAACGAGACCGCCGTCACGCCGCGCGTCAGCGGTCGCCCAGCCCGGCGCGGCGCGCCTGGACGATCGCGGCCGCCCGGTCCGGCGCGTGCAGCTTCGCGAGGATCGTGGAGACATGGTTGGCGACCGTCTTCGGGCTGACCGCCAGATGGCGGGCGATGCGCCCGTTCGGCCAGCCGTTCGCGAGGAGCGCCAGCACCTCCCGCTCCCGGTCGGTCAGGACCGGGAACGGGACGTCCGCCGGACGCGGGTCGGAGAACGTCCGCAGCACCCGCGACGCGACCTGCGACCCGAACACCGCGTCGCCCCGGGCCGCGGCCCCCACCGTGCGGACGACGTCCTCCTGCTCGGCGCCCTTCAGCAGGTAGCCGCGCGCCCCGGCGCGCAGCGCGGCGAACACGAACTCGTCCTCCCCGTACATGGTGAGCATGACGACGGCCACCCCCGGCTGCGCCGCGGTGATGCGGCGGGTGGCCTCGACGCCGCCGATCCCGGGCATCTCCACGTCCATCAGGACGACGTCGGGCACCAGCTCGGCGGCGAGCGCCACGGCCTCCTCCCCGGACGCGGCCTCGCCGACGACGTCGATGCCGTCCACCGAGTCCAGGAGCACGGCGAAGCCGTCCAGGACGATCCGGTGGTCGTCGACGATCAGCACGCGGACACCGCTCACAGCGCACCTCCGGTCACGGGGCACCTCCCGGGAGGGCGGCGGCGAGGGCGAGGGGCAGCTCGGCGAACACGCGCCCGCCGCCGTCCGCGGGCCCGGCCGTCCAGGTGCCGCCGAGCGCCGCCGCCCGCTCGCGCATCGAGGTGAGGCCGACGCCCGGCGTCCAGGCGGCACCGGACGTCCCGTCGTCGCGGATCTCCAGTGTGAGCCGCTCCGCGCAGCCGATCGTCACGGTGCAGGCGGACGCGGCGGCATGCCGGACGACGTTGGTGACGGCCTCGGTGACGATCCGGTACGCGGCGATCTCCACGGCGGCGGGCAGCCGGGGCAGCGCGTCCGGCGCGGTGAGCGTCACGGGCACGGCGGCGTGGCCGAGGTGCTCGCGCAGCGCCCCGAGCAGGCCCAGCTCGTCCAGCGCGGGCGGGCGCAGCGCGTAGACGAGGCGGCGCAGGTCGCCGAGCGCCGCCGACAGGTCCGCGCGGACCCGGCCGAGCAGGTCGGTGGCGCGGCCGGTGTCGCGGGCGGCGAGGTTGCGCGCGGCGTCGACCTTGGTCGCGGCGGCGGTGAGGACGGGCCCGAGCCCGTCGTGCAGGTCGTGGCGGAGCCGCCGGCGCTCCTCCTCGGCCGCCTGCACGATCCGTTCGCGCGACCGCACCAGCGCCTCGGTCAGCAGGACGTTGCTCGCCGCGACGGCGACCTGCCGGGCGATGTCGCGCATCAGCCGGGTCTCGCGCGCGTCCAGGGCGCGCTGCCCGGCGCGGAGGGTGACGGCGAGCGCGCCGATGTCGCGCCCCTGGTGGGCGAGCGGGAAGCGGACCACGGCCGCGTCCGGGCGCGCGGCGCCGTGCGCGATGCGGCGGGTCGCGCCGTCGTCGCCGCGCATCTCGACGGCGGCGGACGGCAGCCGCAGCGCGCCCGCGACCGCTTCGAGCAGGCCGGGAAGCAGGTGCTCGATGCTGCCGGCGGCCTCCAGGCGGGACGCGATCCGCCCGATCACCGTGTACGGCTCGTCGCGCTCGCCGTACAGGAACCGGTTGACGAGCCGCTGGACGCGCAGCCGGACCGGGGCGAGGCTGAACGCGGCGCCGACCGCGACGACCACCGTCCAGGGCCCGCCCGCCGCCTGGCCGAGCAGCGCGAGCACCCCGACCCCGGCGGCGTAGAGGGCCGCGACGAACGCGGTGAGCAGGACGTACACGAGGGTCCGGTTGAGGACGGCGTCGATGCCGTACACCTGGTTGCGCAGCACGACCGCGATCACCACGACCAGCATCACGACCGTCCCGGCGGAGCTGATCAGCTCCCCGGCGGGCAGCGCGACGACCAGCGGCGTCACCAGGATCGCGCCGACGTTGACCACGGCGAGCCAGCGCAGCACCTGCCGTTCCTCGCCGCCCGCCCGCAGCCACCGGACGACGACCACCGCGGAGCCGAGCAGCATCCCCGACGCGAACAGCGGGACCGGCTGCCAGGCGGGCAGCCCGGCGTCCAGGGGATTGGACAGGCCGGCGAACGCCTCCGGCAACTGCCCGGCCGGGAACGGGCTGACCAGCCCGTACAGCCATCCCGCGCCGCACAGCCCGATGCTCAGCCGCGCCGCCCATCCGGTCCCGCCGCGGGGGAGCCGTCCCGAGGGGAACGCCGCCCATGTCGCCGCCAGGACCAGCGTCTCCAGCGGTTCGCCCATGGTGCCGGCCAGCAGCGCGAGCGACGCGAAGGGCAGGTCGTGCCCGCCGTCGAGCGCGACGACGGCCCAGCCCTCGCCGGCGGCCGCGAGCGCGTGGCCGGTCCCGGCGGCGAGCGCGAGCCAGCCGAACACGACGCCGGGACGGCGGGACGCCAGCAGCCATCCGGCCGCCGTGAACGCCGACGCCAGGACCAGCTCCGTCCAGACGTGCGCGCCGTCCGCGAAACCGGCGCCGGGGCGCGCGGAGGCGTCCCGTCCGGCGACGGCCAGAACGGTTCCGGCGGTGATCAGGGCGGCGGCCGCCGCGGCGACCGCGTGGGCCGCCGCGCGTCCGGCGGCGCCCGCCGTCGGAGGGCGGCGGCCTGCGAGTCGTGGGCGAGGCACGCCCCGATTGTGACCCGGAGCGCTTCCCGGCGCCCCCGGGAGAACGTCCCGATCCGGCCGGGAAACCGCGCTCGGGACGGCGGGATCCGGGCGCCCGCACCATGCCGGTGACCACGAGGCCCGGGACACCGGCCGGCCCGCCCGCGGGGGCGGCGGGCCGGCCGCCGGGAGAGCGAGGAGCCGATCATGTCCACCACCGTCACCGAGGCGGGCGGCCGCACGTCCGCCGCCCGCCGCGACCACCGCCGGTACTGGCGGCTGCTGCTGGCCGCCGCCGCGCCCGTCGCCGGCCTGACGCTCGCCGTCACCAGCGCCCTCACCCCCTACGGGCTCGGCGATGACGACGACTCCGCCGCCGTCGCCGCGATCGCCGCGCACCGCGGCGCCGTCGAGGCGAACATGTGGCTCGGCGTGCTGTTCGTGACGACGCTGGTCCCGGGCGCCATCGCGGTGCTCTGGGTCTGCCGCCGCCGCAACCCCACCCTCACCGCGGTCGCCGGGACCGTGGTGCTGCTCGGCTTCCTGTCGAGCGCGGGCAACACCAACACCGACCTGCTGGTGCTCGCCGGGCTGGACAAGGGCGTCGCCCCGGGGACGCTCGCCACGCTCAGCGGCGCGATGAACGGGATGACGGTCGTCTCCGTCGCCCTGCTGCCGATGCTGATCGCGATCACGCTCGGCCGGATCCTGCTCGGCGTGCTGCTGTGGCGGGCCCGGGTCGCGCCGCGCTGGATGGCCGCCGCGCTCGTCGCCGCCCCGTTCGTCGAGTTCGTCAACGTGACGGGCGGGAACGCGCAGCCGGCGATCGGCTGGGCGCTCACCGGCGTCGGCTTCGCGTCCGCGACGGTCGCGCTGCTGCGGATGCGCGACGACGAGTTCGACCTGCCGCCGCTGCCCGCGTGAGAGGGACGCCCTGACCCGCGCCGCGCCCGCCCCACCGGACGGGCGCGGCGCGCGTGGCACGCGTCACCGGTCAGGGCGTCCAGGACGGGGCGTGGCGCGGGTCAGGGTCAGGGCGTCCAGGACGGGTCGCGGCCGGTGAGGGCGATCAGCCGGTCGAGGGGGGACGCGCCGTCCGGGACGGCGACGGGCGGTCCGAACAGCCCCGGCGTGCCCTTGCCGCCGCTCTGCTCGACGGCCTGCCCGACGAACACGAGGCACTCCTGCACCTCCTCGTCGCCGCAGACGTACGGCTGCCCGCTGGCGGTCGCGATGTCCCAGCCGTGCACGACCAGCTCGTTCAGCGCGACGCGTCCCATGACCTCGCCGGGCATCTGCACGCCGCCGGCCTCCGTCATCCCCTCCCACGCGGACGGGTCGCGCCAGGCGGCGGCGAGCGCGCCGAGCCGCTCGGGGACGCGGGCGCGCCAGTCGGGCGCCAGGTTCGCGCCGTCCGGGGCCGGCGGCGTCGACCCGCCCTCCGGGACGTCCTTGGCCGCGGCCTGCGCGAACGCCAGCGACAGGCCGTCGACGTGGTCGATCAGCGTCGCGAGCGAGGTGGCCTCGCAGGGCGTCGGCGCGCCGAGCCGGTCGTCGCGGACGGCGCCGAGCAGCTCCGCCAGCCGGTGGGCCGCGGGCGCGAGGTCGGGGTTGCGAGTCATCGCCGGTCTCTCCTTCGTCGGTCCGGCCCGCCGCGCCGGCGTACCGCTGGGCGGGAACGCGCTGGACGGGCCTCGTCCTCTGGTTTTGACTCGGGAACCGGCCGATACTCATCGGTGCGCCGGATCCGTAAGGTATGGGGACGACGGAACGGCAGTTCGCGGCCCACCGGCGCGCGGACCGGTCGAGAGGCGTGCTGACCTGCGCGTGTGACCACGTAAGCTACTACCGAGTAGTATTCGGGCCCCGGATGAGATGCGGTCTGTCGCGAGCCCTACGCTGACTGCCATCGCCCGTACCCCAGGAGGACGGAACAGTGTTCTGGATCACGTTGGTCATTGGGCTCGCCGGAACGGCGGTCGCCTTGGCGCTCGCCGGCCGGCGGGTGCTGTTCCTGTACAACACGGCCATGGCCGGGCAGCCCGACCCCGAGCGCGTGCTGCAGGTCAAGCGTGACAAGAAGGCCGACATCGAGGGCCAGGTCACCGAGGTCCTGGGGCAGCGCAAGCTGCTGAAGTGGACGCTGGCCGGTTCCGCGCACGCCGCGGTGATGTGGGCGTTCTTCCTGCTGGCCACCGTGTACCTGGAGGCGGCGGTCGCGCTGCTGGCGGGCCTGGACAAGAAGATCCCGTGGCTGCAGACGTGGGGCCCGATCGGGTTCGTCCAGGACACCATCGCGCTGGCCTGCACCGCGGGCCTGATCGTCTTCACCTCGATCCGGATCAAGAACTCGCCCAAGCGGCTGGAGCGCAAGTCCCGGTTCAAGGGCTCGCACCTGTCCGGCGCGTGGATCACGCTGTTCATGATCTTCAACGTGATCTGGACGATGTTCTTCTACCGGGGCGTCGAGTGGGCCAACGGCAACCTCGACTACGGCAAGGGCGCCTACTTCTCCTACCTGGTCGGGCACCTGTTCGACGGCCTGAGCCACCACACGCTGGACATCCTGGAGTCCATCGGCCTGCTCCTGCACATCGGCGTCGCGCTGGTGTTCCTGGTGTTCGTGGTGCACTCCAAGCACCTGCACATCTTCCTCGCCCCGCTGAACGTCATGTTCAAGCGCCGCCCCGACGGGCTCGGCGCCGCGCAGCCGATGATGTCCGGCGGCAAGCCCCTCGACTTCGAGGAGGCCGACCCCGACGAGGACGTCTTCGGCCGCGGCAAGATCGAGGACTTCACCTGGAAGGGCTTCCTCGACATGGCGACCTGCACCGAGTGCGGTCGCTGCCAGTCCCAGTGCCCCGCCTGGAACACCGGCAAGCCGCTGTCGCCGAAGATGGTGATCCTGGAGCTGCGCGACCACGCGCTGGCCAAGGCCCCCTACTTCACCGCCTCCGAGGAGGCGCAGGCCAAGTTCACCGACGAGCAGAAGCTCGCCATGCAGGTCGACAAGGAGCTCGTCGGCGAGGACGGCGTCATCCACCCCGACGTGCTGTGGTCCTGCACCAACTGCGGCGCGTGCGTCGAGCAGTGCCCGGTCGACATCGAGCACATCGACCACATCCTGGACATGCGCCGCTTCCAGGTCATGATCGAGTCCTCGTTCCCCTCCGAGGCCGGCGTCATGCTGAAGAACCTGGAGAACAAGGGCAACCCATGGGGCATGTCGGAGATGAAGCGCCTCGAATGGATCGAGGAGCTGGACTTCGAGGTCGAGGTCGTCGACGACAAGGTCTCCGAGGACACCGAGTACCTGTTCTGGGTCGGCTGCGCCGGCGCCCTGGAGGACCGGGCCAAGAAGACCACCAAGGCCGTCGCCGAGCTGCTGCACATCGCGGGCGTCAAGTTCGCGGTGCTCGGCCCGATGGAGGCCTGCACCGGTGACCCGGCCCGCCGCCTGGGCATGGAGTTCGTCTTCCAGATGCTCGGCCAGCAGAACGTCGAGACCCTCAACGACGCCGGCGTGAAGAAGATCGTGGCGACCTGCCCGCACTGCTTCAACACCCTGGCCAACGAGTACCCGCAGATCGGCGGGAACTACGAGGTCGTCCACCACACCCAGCTGCTGGCGCACCTGGTCGAGGAGGGCAAGCTCACCCCGGTCACCCCGATCGAGGAGAAGATCACCTACCACGACCCGTGCTTCCTGGGCCGCCACAACAAGGTCTACAAGCAGCCCCGCGACATCATGGCCACCGTCCCGGGCGTCAGGACCCAGGAGATGCACCGCCACAAGGACCGCGGGTTCTGCTGCGGCGCCGGCGGCGCCCGGATGTGGATGGAAGAGCGGATCGGCAAGCGCATCAACACCGAGCGCGTGGACGAGGCGCTGACCACCGACCCCGACACCGTCTCCACCGCGTGCCCGTTCTGCCTGGTCATGCTCGGCGACGCCATCAACGAGAAGAAGAACTCCGGCGACGCCAAGGAGAGCCTGGAGGTCGTCGACGTCTCCCAGCTCCTCATCCGCTCCATCAAGGGCGAAGGCACCGCCCAGGAGAAGGAGCCCGTCGCCGCCGAATAGCGCGGTCGTGACCGAGGCCCCGGAACCCGCTCCGGCGGGGGCCGGGGCCTCCGCCATGGTCAAGCCTTCCGTAGCCGATCATGGACGCGGCGGGAGGCGTGATCCCCGGGACGGCTGGTAAGACCAGGGGATGGCCGTGCTCGTGTCCGCCCTGGCATTCCTGATGACGCTCGCCGGCGGGCTCGCGGCGATGCGGGTGCGCGACAAGCGGCACCTCGTCCTCGGTCTCGCGGGCGGCCTGATGCTCGGCGTCGTCGCGTTCGACCTGATCCCCGAGTCGCTGGAGCTGTCCCGGGACCGGCCGCTCGGTGTCCCCGCCCCGATGATCGGCTTCGCCGCCGGGTTCCTGCTGCTGCACGTCGTCGAGCAGGCCGTCGCGATCCACCGCGCCCACGAGGGCGAGTACGCCCCGCACGTCCACGCGCACGGCCACGGCCACCCCGACGGCGGCGCGGGCGGCGCCGGGCTGCTCGCCGCGTTCGCGCTCGTCGGGCACAGCCTCGTGGACGGCCTCAGCATCGGCCTCGGGTTCCAGTCCGGCACGCAGACCGGCGCGTTCGTCGCGCTCGCCGTCATCACCCACGACTTCGCGGACGGCTTCAACACCTTCACCGCGGCCTCGCTCGGCGGCCGGGACCGGCGTCCCGCGCTGGCGCTGCTGGTCGCCGACGCCTTCGCGCCCGTCGCCGGGGCCGCGCTCACCCTGCTCGGGACGGTCCCGGAGGGCGTCCTCGGCCCCTACCTCGGGCTGTTCGCCGGCGTCCTGCTGTACCTGTCCGCCGCCGAGATCCTGCCGGAGGCGCACAGCGGCCACCCGCGCGTGATGACGCTGTGCGCGACCGGCCTCGGCCTCGCCGTGGTCGTCTTCAGCGTCGGCCTCGCGGGCTGACCGGGGAGGAGGCGGCCCGGAACGTCCTGAAACGGTCCAGGACGGGCCGGAAAAGGCAGAGGGCCGTCCGGTGGTTCCGGACGGCCCCCCTGACGCCTTCAGGAACGCTGGAACGTTCCCTCGGGGACGGGACGACGCATCGTCAGCCCGTCATGGACTGCTCGAAGCCCCGGTTCGCCTTCAGCCACGCGTCCACCGCCTGGTCCGGCTTGCCCTTGTACTGGTTCGCGATGAGGTCCTCCAGCGAGCCCAGCTGCTTGTCGTCCATCTTGAACTTCTTCAGCCAGGCCGCGACCTGCGGCTCGTCCTTGGAGAAGTCCTTGCGCGCGACGGTGTTCACGCCGTCCGGCTTGCCCATCGCGCCCTTCGGGTCCTGCAGGTCCCGGATCGGGAACTTCGAGTACGCCCAGTGCGGGCGCCACAGCGTGACGACGATGTCCTTGTGGGCGCTGATCGCCTTCTGCAGCTCGGCCAGCATCGCCGCCGTCGACGACGTCGTGACCGTGTACTCCTTGTCCAGGCCGTAGGCGGGCAGCATCTTCGTCTGCGACACCCGGTACAGCCCGGAGCTCTTCTCGATCCCGATGATCTTGCCGCCGTACTGCGAGCCCTTGCCCTTCAGGTCGGCCAGCGAGTGCAGCGGCGAGTAGTTCGGGACCGCGATCGTCAGCGGCGCCGACGGGTACCAGATCCCGATCTTCTCCAGCTTGTCGCCGTACTGCTTCCAGTAGTCCTCGTGGGTGTTCGGCAGCCACGAGTCGACGTACAGGTCCACGTCGCCCTGCGCCATGCCCGCGTACAGCGGGCCGGTGTCGAGCTCCTTGACCGTGACCTTGTAGCCCTTGTCGGTCAGCATCTTCTTCCAGAGGGCGGTGGCGGCCTCGCCCTCCGCCCAGCCGGACACGACGCCGAGCGTCAGATCCTTGCTGTTCTTCTTGTTGTCCGAACTGTTGCAGGCACTCGCCGTCGCGCCGAGCGCCAGCGCCATCGCCGCCGCGGCCAGAACCTTGAACTTAGGACGCAATGCCCTTCCTTTCGTCGCCTTGCAGGGGGGGTGGAAAGTCCGTGCGCCGGTCAGCGCAGCGCGGTCGCCGTGGACGTGACCGGCTCCGGGGCGTCCGCGGCGTCGCCCGCCCGGCCCCGCGCGAACAGCGAGCGCAGCATGCTCGGGCCCTGCCCGAGCGCGCCGGTGAGACGGTCCAGGTAGATCGCCAGGACGACGACGCCGAGGCCGCCCTCGAAGCCCTTGGCGATGTCCAGCCGCTGGATGCCCTCCAGCACCACGCCGCCGAGGCCGTCGGAGCCGACCATGCCCGCGATCACCACCATCGACAGCGACAGCATGATCAGCTGGTTGACGCCCGCCATGATCGACGGCATCGCGAGGGGGATCTGGATCCGGGTCAGCACCCGCAGCGGCGGCGTGCCGAACGCCTCGCCCGCCTCGACCATCTCCGGGTCCACGCCGCGGATGCCGAGCTCGGTCAGCCGCACGCCCGGCGGCAGCGAGAACACGACCGTCGCCACCACACCCGGCACGACGCCGATGTGGAAGAAGAACACCGACGGGATCAGGTACACGAACGCCGGCATCGTCTGCATGAAGTCCAGCACCGGGCGGACGATCCGGCTCACGACGGCGCTGCGCCCCGCCGCGATGCCGATCGGTATCGAGATCACCACCCCGATCACCCCGGCCACCAGCACCTGCGCCAGCGTGTCCATCGCCGGATCCCACAGCTCCATGCTGTCGACCAGCCCGAAGCCGAGCAGCGTGAACACGCTCAGCTTCCAGCCGCTCAGCAGCAGCGCGATCACCGCCAGCACCACCGCCAGCCCGATCGGCGGCAGCAGGTTCAGCAGGTCGGTCAGGTCGTCGACCGCCCAGGTGATCGCCGACCCGATCCCGTCGAACAGCCAGCCGAGGTTCGTGGTGCACCAGTCGACCAGGTCGGAGAACCAGTCGCCGACGTGCACCCGGGGCAGCTCGCTCGCGAGCACGTCAGTCGTCAACGGAACCCTCCTTCGTCAGCGCGAGCGCCGGCTCCGCCTCGTCCCCGCCGCCCGAGTCGACGACCTCGTCCACGTGCGTGCTGATCGCGCCGAGCGCCGCCAGCAGCGTCACCCGCGGGATCACCCCGAGCAGCGTCCCGGCCTCGTCCGCCACCGGCACCGGCAGGTCGCTCTCCGCGCACCGCTGGAACAGGTCGGCGACCGGCGTGTCCGGCGGCACCGGCTCCAGGTCCTCCGGGTCGATCAGGCCGTCCAGCTTCTGCACGTTCTCCTGGACGGCGTCCGCGACCGCCGCGGCCTTCACCTTGCCGATCAGTCTCCGGTCCCGGCCGACGACGAACGCGGCGTCGGTCTGGTGCTCGCGCATCGTCCGCAGCGCCGTCCGCGGCCCCGTCGACGACAGCACCGTCACCAGCGGCTTCTCCATCACCGACGACGCCGTCAGCACCCGCGTCCGGTCGACGTCCGCGACGAACTGCGCGACGTAGTCGTTCGCCGGGTCCGTCAGGATCTCCTCGGCCGTGCCGATCTGCACGATCCGGCCCTCCCGCATCACCGCGATCCGGTCGCCGATGCGCATGGCCTCGTTCAGGTCGTGCGTGATGAACACGATCGTCTTGCCGAACCGTCCCTGCAGATCCAGCAGCAGGTCCTGCACCTCGCGCCGGATCAGCGGGTCCAGCGCGCTGAACGCCTCGTCCATCAGGATGATGTCGGTGCCCGCCGCCAGCGCGCGCGCCAGCCCGACCCGCTGCTGCATGCCGCCGGACAGCTGACCGGGAAGCCTGTCCTCCCAGCCCGCCAGCCCGACGAGCCCCAGGAACTCCCGGGCCTTCCTCTCTCGTTCCTCCTTGGCGACGCCGCGGACCTCGAGCCCGTACGCCGCGTTCGCCAGGACGGACCGATGGGGGAAGAGCGCGAAGTGCTGGAAGACCATGCTGATCTTGTCCTGCCGGAGCGTTCGCAGCGCCTTCGGCGACAGCTTCGCGATATCCTGGCCATCGATCTCGACGGTCCCGGAGGTGGCCTCCAGAAGCCCGTTCAGCATCCGGATCAACGTGGACTTACCGGACCCCGACAGGCCCATCACCACGAAGATCTCGCCCTGCTCGACCTCGAACGTGGCGTCCACGACGGCGGGGGTGACGCCCAGTGAGCGGACGTCCTTCAGGTCCGCGCCCGCCTTGAGTTTTCGTTGCGCCTCGGCCGCCTTCCGGCCGAACAGCTTCGTGACGCTTTCCGCGCGGAGTATGGACACGATCTCCTTCCGTGTTCCCACACCCGGGGGCGGCGCGGAAACGGGTAGCCCTCATCCGTCCGGCACCCGTCGACCACCTCAATGCAAAGAGGCTGTCAACCAGGTGCCATGGCTGTGCGTCGCTCGAAACTACCCGTCCCGAGAAGATGTTTCATCTTTGCGTGATCTGAGTCACGTGCCCCGCGTCACACCTTGGTGCGGTGGAAGTTCAGGTACGACCGCGACGGCGTCGGCCCCCGCTGGTCCTGGTACCGCGACCCGTAGCGCTCCGATCCGTACGGGTACTCCGCCGGCGAGCTCGTCCTGAACAGGCACATCTGCCCGATCTTCATCCCCGGCCACAGCTTGATCGGCAGCGTCGCCACGTTCGACAGCTCCAGCGTCACGTGCCCGCTGAACCCCGGGTCGATCCACCCCGCCGTCGAGTGCGTCAGCAGCCCCAGCCGCCCCAGGCTGGACTTCCCCTCGAGCCTGGCCGCCAGGTCGTCCGGCAGCCCGAACACCTCGTACGTCGAGGCCAGCACGAACTCCCCGGGATGCAGCACGAACGCCTCCTCGGCGTCCACCTCCACCAGCCGCGTCAGATCCGGCTGCTCCACAGCCGGATCGATGTGCGGATACTTATGGTTCTCGAACACCCGGAAGTACCGGTCCAGCCGGACGTCCACGCTGGACGGCTGGACCATGCCCGGCTCGTACGGGTCGATCTTCACCCGCCCGGACTCGAGCTCGGACCTGATGTCGCGATCGGAGAGCAGCACCCCGAAAAGCTATCCCACCCGCACCCCCGCCACGCCGCACCCGACTTTCCGGTACGATGTCCAAGCGCGGGCGGCCCTCCACCCCCGCCACGCGGGTGTAGTTCAATGGTAGAACTTCAGCTTCCCAAGCTGACAGCGCGGGTTCGATTCCCGTCACCCGCTCACCGCAGAGGCCCAGGCCAGGGACACGATCCCGAACCTGGGCCTTGATCTTTTGGGCATGCGGCCGGTTCGGGCCGGTCCCGCCGTGCGCCGCGTCGCCCGTGCGACCATGGCGAACATGGGCGGAACCGTACGAGTCACGTTCCTGCGGCCGCCGGGCGGTTATCGGGATCGGATTCGCGCCTACCGTCTGATCATTGACGACACCTTCTGCGGCAAGATCAAACGGGGCGGACAGGTCAGCGTCGATGTTGAGCCAGGTGAGCACGTTGCGCGGGCCGTCATCGACTGGACGGGCAGCCCTCCGGTGGCCTTTACCGCGGTTCCTGGCGAACCCGTCTGGATACGGGTCGCGCCGGCAGGCAATTCTCTTCAAGTGTGGCAAGCCTGGACGACCACGCGATACCTCGAACTGACCCTCCTGCCACCCGTGGCCGACGAGCCCGGACCAGGAGGTTGACGCCGCTTCCCCCCAGCGAGCCGGCGTGCTGCTCGCTGCGTCCCCTGTCTACGAGTCGGCTTGCGTTCGTGATGGGGGTCCGGGCCGGGCCGGCTCGGCAGTTCGAGTGGGGTCGAGGCCGATGACGCCGGTCAGGTCGGCTCCGGTGAGGTCGGCGCCGGTCAATGTGGCGCCTGTCAGGTCGGCGTCGTTCAAGTTGGCGTTGGCGAGGGTCGCGTGCGAGAGATCGCATTTGGTGAGCGTGGCGCCTTCGAGGTTGGCATCGGCGAAACAGAACCTGCTGAGGTTCTTTTCGTGCAGATAGGCGCCCCGGAAATCGACCTTCTCCAGCTCGATGCTGCTTCCGGGAAGGACCATCGACCGGCGGGTGAGAGCCGCCATGGCCCCACCGACGTCGTCGCGCAGACCGCCGGTATAGCCCGCTCGTTCGGCATCGATCTCTTCCAGCGGACGTGACGGCGGCCACGGAGCCTGTTGCCGGACGAAACTGGCCAGGAGCGCCCCGATATGGCCCCGGTAGTGCGGGGCGGCACCGGCGATCTGCTCCATGGCGTACACGCCGCCCTGGCGCACGAGCACATCGTCGCTCGACAGCTGTTCCAGGGCCTTGGTGAACAGATCGATGAACTGGCCTTCTCTGCTGACTCTGATCTGCCGCAAGGTCGCCGCGGCGCCCACCCCGATTCCGCCCAGGGCGACCATGGCGGCCAACCCCTGAAGTACGGTCGCCCGCACATCACTCATCGCCTTCAACCGATCGGCGGCCGACAGCGCGGATAGTCCGCGTGCACCCAGGTCATGCCGGACGATCCAGCCAGGAGCGAACGCCACGCACCACCCGAGCGCAGCAGCGACCAGGATGGTGATCGCCACGGTCCACGCAACGATCCGCTTCATGCCGTGACAGTACGAGCAGCAGCGCCGTCGTGGCCATGAGGACGGCCGGGTCGGTGCAGGTTGGCGGAAACGCTTTCGGCCGTTGGATCGGTAGCGTTGGGGCGTGGCGGGGCATGAGTACAGCGCTGCGGACATCACCGTGGTGGAGTTCGACGAGGCGGTACGCAAGCGTCCAGGCATGTACTTCGGTGTGGGGCTGCGGGATCCGAGGCTGCCGGCCGCCAACTACTTCGAGTACTTGAACGGTGCTGGGTGGTGGCTCATGGCTGCGGTGATGGCCCTCTGCGAAAGAGTCGTGGTGGAGGAGTGGCAGGACGGTCACGCATTCCGTCAGGAACTCGTCTGCATCCGGCCGCGCTCCGTTCCGGAGCGGATCGAGGCGCCGCCAGGGAGCGGAATACGTGTCGTCTTCGCTCTCGACCCGGAGTACGTCGGGCACGGCATGGCCTTCCCCGCCGACCTCGGACACCTTGACCTGCACGGCTCGGACTGCGCCGAACCGGAAGGGCCCGGCCGGGTCGTCGTCCGGGATCTGCGTGTCACGAACTCCACGCAGGAGCAGGAGGTCGTCTACCGATAAGGCGTTCGTCCCCGCAACGAATCAGAGCGCGTTGAGCCTCTGGCGCCACCCGGGCGTCGCCGAAATGGACGAGGATGCCGATCACGATGCCGAAGCCCTCTTCATATCCGGTTCGGGTGACGTTGCGACCGGCGGCCGCGGAAGCCGGCACCTGGCACTACGAGATCGTCGATTCCTCTTCCAGCCGCCGGCATGGCGTGCTGAGAGACCCCGACGCGCGCGTGGCCCTCGAAAACATGGTGTCCGACCTGGTCTTCGAGGCCCTCACCGTCGACGCGGACGTGGTCTGGACGTCCGACGGGCACGGCGAGGTGGTGTTCCGGGAGGCGGACCCCGGCCGGACGCCTGGCCGCTCCCCGGCCTTCGCCCTGGTCGTCGTGCCCGGGCAGGGCGTGCTCCTTCCCGAGCCGCTCCCGCCGCTGCTCCTGGACGCCCCCAAGCCCATGGCCTTGTCGGCGCTTGCCGCCGCTGCCGAAACGCTCGGCATCGCCCCGCCCGAGGAGGCCCTTGGCATCGGCCTGGGGATCCAGATGGGCCGCGGCACCGGCCTGTTCGCGCTCTGCGCCGACTACCTCGACCCGGGCACCGACCGGGTCGCGGAGATCACGATCAAGCGTGGCCGGGCTTGGCGGGGATCCCACGAGTTCCGGGCCCACCAGGACGGCGTCGACCTGTTCGCCGACCTGCGCCGCGAGTCGGTGAAGCTGACCTCGCCGGCCTTTGCGTCCCAGGCCGAACGGTGGCGCTTCTGACCACCGGCTGCCCAGGCGAGGCGCTGCTCGACGTCAGACCCGCGGCCCCTCAGGGTGGTTGGTCGGGCAGCAGGTTCTTGTAATGGGTGGAGTGCAGCAGCGCCAGGACGGCCTTGGCGCGAGCTTGAGGCGCTGCGTAGTCGGGGTGGGCGCGCAGCAGTTCTCCCACGTCGCGGAGCCGTCCGAGAGCAGCGGCCGCCGTGACGGTCCGGGCGTCGCGCTTGGCGCCGGTGGGATGGGTGGCGAGGACGGGGCCGCTGGAAGGGATCCGCCCTTTGCCGATGGCGTAGGTGATCCGTTTGTCGCAGCGGCACGGCGCGGAGGCGTCCAAGAGCCCGCAGCGCCCCCGTAGTGCTTGACGGACCTGGCGGCGCGCGCGCTCAAGGCGCTTGCGGTAGGCCGCAGGCGAGATGGCGAGCACCCACGCCGCCTCCTCGCCCGTCAGGCCGAGGATCTCACCGACGACATAGGCGGCACGGCCGGCGCCGTCCAGGCACTGCAGCAGCGCCTGGGTGCACAGCAGCCGGATCTCCTCGGCGAGCAGCGCGCTGTCGGGGCCGGTGTAGTCGGGAGCCCGCAGCCCGTCGAGCAGGTCCTGCCGGTAGGAGGCGAACGTCAGCGTCTCCGCCGGTCGCCGCCGGAGGTTGAGCAGGTGGTTCACGGCGATCCGGTAAGCCCAGGTGACCAGCGACGCCTCGCCGCGGAACATGGACAGGCGGGTCATGACGCGGATGAGGATCTCCTGCGTGGCGTCCTCGGCGTCGGCGACGCGGCCGGTCATGCGCAGCGCCAGCCGGTAGACGGGGTCCTGAACGCGGGCCAGCACCTCTGCGAGCGCGTCCTCGTCCCCGTCCACCGCCCTCGTCACCAGGTCGAGGACGTCATCCCTCGGGGTTCGATCGTCGCCCGACGTCATCGGATCTCCTCCAGCCAGCGCGCGACCGCCCGGCCGATCGCGCCGGGGATCTGCTCGGGGGCGTGGTGGCCCGCCTCACCGACCCGCTCGATGCGCAACGCGCTGATGTTCTCCCTGGCCCAGGCGATGATCTCAGGCGAGCCGAGCCCCTGGGCCGGCTCGACGGTCATCAGCAGCTTCGGCACCTCGGGGGACCGTCCCATCCATGTCCCGTACGCGGCCACCGTGTCCACCACGTCCGCCGGCTCGCCGTCCAGCGGGAACTCCCGCGCCCATTGCAGCATGGGACGGCGCGAGGCCGGGTCGGGGTAGGGCGTCCGGTAGACGTTCAGATCCTGCTCGCTGATCCCGGGCACCAGGCGGCGCAGGTTCCCCTCGATGAACAGGTTGTCGTCCAAGACCATCCGCTCGCCGACGCCGGGCGTGCGGAACGCCCGGAACATCTCGGCGGCCTGCGGGACCATCTCCGTCCACCGCATCGGCCGCAGGAACGTCTCGATCAGCGCGATTCCGGCCACCCGCCCGTCACCGCGCCGGGCGGCCCAGTCCTGGGCGAGCGCACCGCCCCAGTCGTGGCCGACCAGGACCACCCTCCCGTCGCCCACGACCGTCTCCATCCAGGCGTCCAGATAGCGGGCGTGATCGGCGAAACGGTAGCCGATGTCGGGCTTGCCGGAGGCGCCCATCCCGATCAGGTCCGGCGCCAGGCACCGCGCCCGGTCGCCGACGTGCGGGAGGACGTCGCGCCACAGGTGGGAGGACGTGGGGTTGCCGTGCAGGAAGACCACGACCGGGCCGGACTCGCCGTTGCGGCGGTGCGCCATCCACGAGCCCAGCACCTCGGTCTTCTCCATGGCGTTCGGGGTCGACATCGTCGGCTCCTCCTTCGGTCGGTGACGCTGACGAAGGATTGGACACATGCTCCCCGCCCGGTGTGACGGAAAGCGGCGAAAAATCTTCTGCCACCGGGGCGGGGCGTGGTTCGGTGTGGCCGGCTCATCGGCGCATCGTGCCGAGGCCGATGTCGGTCTGGCTGGAAGTGGATCCCCGTCACCGGGTCTGGTGGAATGTTCCGATTGCGTGATCTATCCCTGACGGCCGGGTGTGGAGGCATCAGTGCAGGGTGGTCTGGAACTGGCCGGCCGGTACCGGCTGGAGGAACCGCTCGGCCGGGGCGGTATGGGAGAGGTGTGGCGGGGCGTCGACCTGCGCTTGCGGCGCCCGGTCGCGGTCAAGATCTTGCCGCTGACGATGGCGGCGGACCCGGCCGCTGTGGCCCGATTCCGCCGGGAAGCCGAGATCGCCGCGACGCTGAATCATCCCGGCATCACCACCGTGTTCGACATCGACGAGCATCACTACGGTGACGAACGCCTGCTCTTCCTGGTGATGGAGCTGATGCAGGGCCGGGACCTGCAACGGACGCTGGGCGAACACCCCGGCGGGATGCCCATCGAACGGGTGAAGGACCTCGCCGTCCAGATCCTCGACGCGATGTCCGCCGCGCACGGACGAGGCATCGTGCACCGGGACCTCAAGCCCGCCAACCTGTTCCTGCTGGAAGGCGGACGGGTCAAGGTCTGCGACTTCGGGATCGCCCGCCTCGCCGACGCCACGAAGATCACCGCCACCGGCGGGTCCGCCGGCACCCCCATGTACATGGCACCCGAACAGATCCAGGGCCGTACCGTCGACCAGCGGACGGACCTGTACGCCTTCGGCTGCGTCCTGTACGAGATGCTCACCGGCGCTCCCTGGGTGGACACCGGCGCCGGCCTGGCCGCGATCCTCTACCAGCATCTTGAGCAGATCCCCGCTCCACCGCGGTCCCTGCGCGCGGACGTCCCGGACCATCTCAACGCGCTCGTGCTCGAACTGCTCGCCAAGCGGCCCGACGACCGCCCACGCGACGCGACCGCGGTCATCGCGCGTCTCAATGGGGCGGGCACCGAAACGCTGCCGCAGACGCCAGGCCCGGAAACGGTTCCGACTTCACCGTCACCGGTCCCGGAAACGCTGCCGGCCACTCCGGCACCAGGGCCGGGAACGCCGCCCGCCGTCCGTGCGGCCGCCGTGATCCTGGCCGTCCTTGCGGTATGCGGCCTGGGCCTCTACGCCCTCACACGTTTCGCGTCCGGCAGCTATCAGAACAACGGCAGCAGCGATGAGACCCCTTCCGGAACGACCCTCAAACTCGGAGACATGGCGTTCGTCCTCCACCAGACCGGGACCACCAGCCCCGTGGACCGCATAGCAGTGGGGGTCAACACCATCGACAAGCTGCCCATCACCGACTTCGAGCCGGCGGACAGGCGGAAGATCCAGGTGCCGTACTGCATCCGCTTCTCGCTGACGAACAGAGGCGACCGCACCATGTCCGTCGGTGACGTCACCGACGTCACCAGCCATCTCTCAGGCCTACTCCCAAACGGAGCCGTCGCCAAGAATTGGGCGAGCACAACCCTGGCCGGCTTTCCCAACGCATGCCCGCGACCCGCCAACTCCCTGGCGCCGCACACCTCCCAACTCGAAACCGAACTGGTCTTCTCCAACTCGACAGTCGTCGCAGCACGGTGGCGGACATTCGGCGGCACAGCAGATCACCCTGAGGAATACACGATCTCCTGGAAGTAAGACGAGGCCGCCCCCTCAGCACCATCGACGTCCAAGCGTGCCGTGGGTGCGAAATGAGACGCCCCTAATGCTCCTCGGCTCGCTTGCGGCGATAGGCCCCGACCAGATCAGTTGTCTTGTAGAGGAGATCAGGCCCACCCTCGGGCGAAGGCCACACCTGAAGAAGGTGCTGTTCGATGGGAACACCGTCGATCTCCGTCGGCCAGGTGCCGTCCTCATCGGGCGGGGGCGCCATCCATGATGAGGTACTGGCCGTACTCCACGAATACCTGGGTCTGAAAGCGTCTGGCCATCGGACGGGCTCCGTTCCGTGGTGAGGGTAGGTGGCGACGACATCTTTGTGATGATGCCCGTCGCCTCTGACAGATCGAAGACTCCCTGGAGCCGTCGAGCATGTGTCCGGGGAACCCCATGGTTCCCGGCCCCCTCCTGGAACCGGGGCACTCGTTCACGCGAGGCGGTCTGACTCGCCTGTGCGGAGCTACCGTTGGCGCGGATGGAGACTACTGACGAAGCCGAGCAGCGAGCGCGGGTGTTTTGGTCGATCCTGAGAGGTAGCGTCGCCAAACTCTCGATGGATGCACGGGAGCAGATCCAAGACCCGGACGTAGACGAGTGTTTCGAGTGGGATACGGGATACCCCGTCCTATGGCGCAGCGAAGAAGCCGGATGGGTCACACCGCAACTACGGTCGCGTCTTAGCGAGCTCGACTACCTGTTGGATCAACTGAGTGACGCTCCGGACGCGTGGGACGACGTAGCGATCACGACTATGCCGCTATGGGAGCGCGCGCGCCAAGCAGCTCGCGACTGTCTCTCTCATGCCAGCAGCGCCCTGGAGCCCCGGGGATGGTTGGTTGGAGTAGTGGTGGTAGAGGCGCTGCAGGTCGATGGTTTGGGGCGAAGAGCCAGCTACCAAGCCGGCCCCGTTGTCCGGAGCGTTCCGTGCCGGTAGCGGCCGGTTGGATGCCGTCCCGCCATCACGCTCGCCCGGGGAAAGCCGGCGGCTGCGGTGACATCACCGTCGGCTCAGTGGCCAGCCGCCTTCCCGTCCACGGACGCTGACTGGGGCTACCGTCTGTTCTCGACGAGAGTGCGGTTGATCAGTCGGGTTGGAGCTGTCGTGGGTGATCTGGGGGAGAGTGCGCGTTCGGTCTGGTCGGGGCGGGCGGTTGCCTATGCGGAGTCCTTCGCCGCGGTGTGCGCGTATCCGATCGGGGATTTGCTGGACGCCGTTGGAGCCGGTTCTGGCGTCCATCTGCTGGACGTGGGCACCGGGTCGGGGAACGTCGCCGCCGAGGCGTGCGCGAGGGGCGCCCGGGTCACCGCTGTCGATGCCGACCCCGGAATGGTGGAGCTCACCGCGAAGGCCGTGCCGTCGGCTGAGGTCGGTGTCGCCGAGCTGCCCGTTCTTCCGTTCGCCGATGACGCCTTCGACGTGGTGACCGCCAACTTCGTGCTGGACCATGTGGGCCGGCCACGGCGTTCACTGGCCGAGCTGGGCCGGGTGGCCCGGCCGGGCGGCCGGATCGCGGTGACGGTCTGGGCGGTGCCGGGCGGGGCTGGGCGGGCTCTGCTGGGACGAGCGATCGAGGCCGCCGGTGTGCGCCACGATGGGCATCGGCCGGTCCTGGCGTCCGAGGACGATTTCCCGCGCACTGAACAGGGGCTTGTGGATCTGATGCGGGCCGCCGGGATTTCCGATCCCTCTTGCCGGACCATCACTTGGAACCATCACGTTTCCGCGCAGGAGTGGTGGCATGGCGCGGCGTCGGGTGTCGGCTTCATAGGCCATCTCGTCGCGACCCAAACGCCCGAGACCAGAGCGGAGATCAAGCGGCATTTCGACCTCCTGAGTGCAGAGTTCACCGGGTCGGATGGCCGTCTCGCCCTTCCGCATCGGGCACTGCTCGGCATGGGAAACGTCTGAGCATGAGCGGTGAGGATCGGTGCGTCCTCCGCTGCCGGCGAGCAGAGCTGCGGGTCTGGGCGGCCCGCCGATCTGCTCGCCGTCCGCGTCAGGTGGCGGGGGCGCCGAACCAGCGGGAGAGGTGGTCGTTCAGGGCCTGCTGATCGTCGCCGATCCAGGCGACGTGGCCGTCGGGGCGTAGCAGGACGCAGGGGACGTCGAGCGCCGCGGTGGGGTCGGCGACGTGGTCGACGCGGTCCGACCAGCCGCCGGCGGTCAGGCGTCCGGTGCGGTCCAGCAGCAGGCCGCGGCCGCGATGCAGCAGGTCGTAGAGGTGCCCCTGGTTCAGGTCGAGGTCGCGCAGGCGGCGGCCGAGCAGGTCGGGGCCCTCGCCGAAGTCGTAGCGGATGCCGATCGCGGTGATCTTCTCGATCAGGTGGCGGTTCACGTCGTCGAAGTCCATCAGTTCGGTGAGCAGCCTGCGCAGGGCCCGCGCGCCCGGGTCGGGGGAGTGCAGTTCCATCTGGGCGCGGGTGTTGTCCAGCACGTCCGCGGCGACGGGACGGCGTTCGGCCTCGTAGGTGTCCAGCAGGGTGTCCGGCGCCCAGCCGCGGATGTGCGCGGCCAGTTTCCAGCCGAGGTTGAACGCGTCCTGAATGCCCAGGTTGAGGCCCTGGCCGCCGGTGGGCGGGTGGATGTGCGCCGCGTCGCCGGCCAGCAGCACTCGTCCGATCCGGTAGTGCTCGGCGAGCCGGGTGGCATCGCCGAAGCGGGACATCCAGCGCGGGGAGTGCACGCCGAAATCGGTTCCGGCGACGGCGCGCAACCGCCGTTTGAAATCGTCCAGGGTGGGCGGTTCCGTGCGATCGCTGACGCCCGCGGCGGGGACGACGACGCTGTACGTCCCTTCGCCGAAAGGCCTGAGCCAGAATCGCTTTTCGGTCTCCTGGATTTCGGCGACTCGGGCGGCGATCTCGTTCGGCGGCGCGCCCGCTTGCATCTCGCCCATCAGCGTTTCGTTCCGCGAGGGCTCGCCGGGGAAGCCGACGCCGAGCAGTTTGCGGACGGTGCTGCGCCCGCCGTCGCAGCCGACGAGATAACGCGTCCGCAGCCGTTCCCCGTCGGACAACTCGACGGTGACGCCCTCGTCGTCCTGCTCGATACCGGCCACCGCGCATCCGTGCCGGACCTGTGCGCCCAGTCGGATCGCATGGTCTTCGAGGAGGCGGACGATGACCGGCTGCGGAATGCCCACCAGATAGGCGTGCGCGGAATCCAGGTCCTTGGGCGCGGGCTTGTTGATGGCGGCGAAGAAACCGGCCGCCGGACGCCGCCGTCCGCGTTCGAGAACGCGCTCCAGCAGTCCGCGCATCGCCATCAGTTCGAGACTGCGGATGTGCAGGCCGACGATGCGGACGAACGGCGCGGGCTCGGTCTCCTTTTCCAGGACGAGGACCCGCACGTCGTGCAGCCGCAGTTCGGCGGCCAGCATCGCGCCGGTCGGCCCGCCCCCGGCGATGATCACGTCGAACGGGAGGGGAGCGGCGCCGGAGCCCGCCGGCCGGGGGTCGGTGACGTCGCGCTCGGCTCGTTGAGAGTGCATAGGTGTTGCCTTTCGGGAGTGCCTTGGTGGCGAGGCGCTCCCGGCGACACCTACGTCAATCGCCCAGCCATGACGGGAGGGAGAGCACCCACGTCGATCCAGCGTTCATGGGTCTCACCTCCTCGGGCGGTGTCACGGCCGGTCGCAAGGTACAAGGCCGAGCGTCGTCCCGTCCAATCATTTACCGGCCGCCGAGTCGCGAGGAACCGGCTGGTCGGGGCTCTGTTCCAGCAGGAACTGCCGGTAGACGATCTTGAAGAGCGTCTTGCAGACGTCGGTCAGCTCGTCGATGTCGGTGGTGCGCTGCCTGGTGGACCAGTGGTTGATGAGCTGGCGGACGGCGCCGATGACGGCCAGCGCCCCGTACTCCATGCGGTCGGTGCGCGGAGCGGGGCCGTCGATGTGCTCGGTGAGCAGGGCCAGGACGAGGTCGGACAGCTCGTGGATGACCTCGTCGGCGCGGGCGCGCAGGGCGGGGCCGCTGCTGATCGACTCCAGGAAGACGATCCGGGCCGCGCGGGGGTCGGCGGTCAGGCCGTCCACGAACAGGGCGACGCCGGTGTCGATCTGCTCCTCGATGCTCATGCCGGGTCCGGACACGGCCATGATCAGCCGCTCCTTGAGCGGTTCGATCTGGGCGTCGTAGACCGCCCTCAGCAGGGCTTCGCGGTCGGTGAACGACTCGTAGAAGTAGCGCTTGGTCAGTCCGGCGCGCTCGCACAGGGCCTCGATGGTGGTGTCGGCGTAGCCGAGGGTGCCGAAGAGGTCGAGACCGGCCTCCATGAGCGCTTCGCGGCGCCGCCTCTGCCGTTCGTGGGCGTCCTGGCCGCCGTAGCGGCGACGACCCTTACCTGGCGCAGTGCCGGTCACCGAGTTTTCGTCCCCAGGTTCGTGGTTGCACCCGACCGCCATCTGACACCGTGCCGTATCACATCATCTGATACGCGGGAGTGTCAGAACGGATCGAGGTGGATATGTGCCGCCCGCGAGTCTACGAGCCCTCCCGGCCCCCGCCCCCAGGACGCCGAACGCGGGGCGCCAGGCGCCAAAGGCTCGTCGCGGACGGCCGCCCGTCCACCCGACGAGGAGGACCACGTGAAGTCTCCACGCACGCTCGCCGGCCTCGCCGCGGCCGCGCTGCTGGCCGCCGGCGCCCTGCTGCCCGCCCCGGCGGCCGGCGCCGACACCAACCCCTACCAGCGCGGCCCCGACCCGACCCCGGCGAGCGTCGCCGCCGAGACCGGGCCGTTCGCGATCGCGTCCCAGACCGTCCCCGGGGGGAGCGGCCCCGGGTTCGGAAACGGCACGATCTACTACCCGACGGACACCCGCCAGGGCACCTTCGGCGCCGTCACCGTCATCCCCGGCTTCCTCGGCTGGGAGGGGACGCTGCAGTGGCTCGGCCCGCGGCTGGCCTCCCAGGGCTTCGTCGTCATGACCCTCAACCCGCTCACCCCGCTGGACCCGCCGTTCACCCGCGGCGACGAACTCGTCGCCGCGCTCAAGTACCTGACGACCACCAGCCCGGTGAAGGACCGGATCGACCCGCACCGCCTCGGCGTCATCGGCTGGTCGATGGGCGGCGGAGGCGCGCTGCGGGCCGCCGCCGCCGACCCCGACATCAAGGCCGACGTCGCGCTGTCCCCCTGGGACATCGGCGGCGTCGCCGGGCAGGTCAGCACCCCGACCCTGATCTTCGGCGGCGACTGGGACACCCTCGCCCCCACCGGCCTCTTCGGCAAGCCGTTCTACGACGGGCTCAAGACCGGCGACAAGGCGCTCATCCAGCTCAGGAACGTCACCCACTTCCACTACATGGTCCCCAACACCCCCACGGCGGAGTACTCGCTCGTGTGGCTCAAGCGCTTCGTCGACAAGGACACCCGCTACGACCGGTTCCTGTGCCCCGACCCCGGCACCGGCGACGCCATCTCCGAATTCACCATCGAATGCCCGCTCCCCTGATCCGGGCACCCCGGGCCGCCGCGCGCCGAGGCCGGTACCGTCCCAGTTGTGAATGATGGGGCTGTCGATGTCTTCCAAGCCGGCGGGACGGACGCCGGCCGCCGGGTGACGCTGCGCCACCTCGGCGGCGGCGACCAGGGCGAGTTCCTCGACCTGGTGAGGGCCAGCGCGGAACTGCACCGGCCGTGGGTGTCCCTGCCGTCCACGCCGGAGCAGTTCCGGGCCTACCTCGCGCGATATGCGAAACCCGACGAGGAGTCGCTGCTGGTCCGCGTGCGCGGCAGCGGGGCCGTCGCCGGTGTGGTCAACATCAACAGCATCATCCGGGGACGGTTCCAGTCGGCGTCCATCGCCTACGCCGCCTTCGCCCCGTCCGCCGGTCAGGGCTACATGTCCGAAGGAGTCGAGCTGGCGGTGCGCTACGCCTTCGAGGAGTTGCGGCTTCACCGGCTCGAAGCCCAGATACAGCCCGAGAACCGCGCGTCCCTCGAACTGGTCCGGCGCGTCGGCTTCCGCCATGAGGGCCTGTCGCCCGAGCTGCTGTACATCGACGGAGCGTGGCGCGACCACGAACGGTGGGCGATCACCAGCACCATGATCGACATCGCGCCCACGCCCCCGCACGCGACGCTGCCGGAGCGCTAGCGAGTCGCGCGCGGTAGCGGTCACATCCTGGCCGCTATCCCTGCGACGGTGGACGGGCAACGAAACCGCTACAAGGAGCGTGAGATGGCCGCCGACCTCCGAGGCGACGCACGCGCGGCGCACGGATGACCGTCCTCGACACCCGGACGCTGAACCGCGCGACGCTCGCCCGGCAGTCGCTGCTCGACCGCACCGGGATGCCGGTCGCCGGCGCCGTCGCCCACCTGTGCGGATTGCAGGCGCAGGAACCGCAGGAACCGTTCGTCGGGCTCTGGTCCCGGCTGCGCGCGTTCGACCCGGCGGACCTGTCGGACCTGCTGACCGGGCGTCGCGTGGTGCGGACGCACCTCATGCGCCGCACCGTCCACCTCGTCACGGCCGAAGACGCCCTCGCCTGGCGGGCCCGCCACGACCCGATGCTGCGCCAGCGGGTCCTCGCGGTCTACCGCCGCGAGCTCGCCGGGGTGGATCTCGACGAGCTCGCGGCGGCGGGACGGGCGGTGACGGCCGACGGCGAGCCGCGCACGATGGCGGAGCTGGCGCGGGCGGTCGCCGAGCGCTGGCCTGCGCCGGGGCCGCGGGCCCTCGGCGAGATGCTCGTCGCCGCCCTCGTCCCGATGGTGCAGATCCCGCCTCGCGGGCTGTGGCGGACGCGAGCGGGCGTGCGGAACGTCCCGCTGCCGATCTGGCTCGGCCGCGACATCGACCCGCCGTCCCCGGACGGCTCGGACCCGGTCGGCCGGGCGCTCGTCCGGCGCTACCTGGCCGCGTTCGGCCCCGCCACCTCCGCCGACCTGCGCGCCTGGTGCGGCCTCGCGGGACTGCCCGCCGCGATCGCCGCGATGCGCGAGGAGCTGGTCTCCTTCCGCGACGAGCGGGGCCGCGAGCTGCTGGACCTCCCCGACGCGCCGCGCCCCGACCCCGGCACGCCCGCCCCGGTGCGGTTCCTGCCGGCGTTCGACAACGCGATCCTCGGCTACCAGCACCGCGGCCGGATCATCGACGACGCGCACCGCGGCCTGTCCGTCACCGGTGCCCGGATGGTGCTGGTCGACGGCCGGGTCGCCGCGACCTGGACCGTCGACGCCGGCACCGTGGCCGTCACCCCGCTGCGCCGTCTCTCCCGAGCAGACCGCGCCGACATCACCGACGAGGGACGCTCGCTCGCGTCCTTCCTCTCCGACAACGAAAGCGACCGAGTCCAGATCGCCTAGGCGAACGACGCCACGTCAGGCCCATCCATCGACCCCGAACGCCTCACCACGCACGATCGAGGCCAGCGCCAGCGCGCAGTGCGGAATCACGTCATGGGACGGCTGCGCAGGATTGATCCACAACACCTCCGACGCCTTGTCCGGCTCGGCGACGCGCGGTTCGCCCTCCCACCGGTCGAAGCGGAACCAGAAGTCGCTGACCGCATGGCACGGCCCCGGCAGCGTCGCGGCGGTGCGGTGCATGACATGGACGAAACGCGCGTCCGCCCGGCGCAGCCGGACGCCGGTCTCCTCGCCGGCCTCGCGGATCGCGGCCGCCACCACGTCCTCGCCCGGCTCGATCCGTCCGGCGGGCGGGCAGAGCCACCCGTCGGCGTACCCGGTCTTGTGGCGGCGCAGCATTAGGACCCGGCCGTCCTCGCGCCGCAAGAGCACATGGGGCGCGACGAAGGACCCGTACCATCCGCCGGCGCCATCGCCTTCCGCCGGTGGGGCAGCGACGCTCCGCGCGGAAACGACCCCGAGCCGCCTCGCCAGATGCGCTTCGGCCTGCGCGGCGCCGCCCGCCAGATCGACCATGAGAATGGCGGCGGTCAGCATGACGTCGGCGAGTTCGTCCAGGACGTCGGTTTCGGTCTTGTGGACGCCTTTGCGTGGGTTGCCGCCGGTCATCCCGATATAGGCCTCGGCGACCTCGCCGACCTCTTCGGCGAGCTTCAGCACCAGGGTCTGGGACGGCACCTCGGCCAGGTAGCCGGCCCGGAGGTGGGCGGCGTCCGCCCAGAAACCCCGGCATGGCTCGGTGCTCTCAGGGGAGGTCACGCCGTCGAGCCTAGGAGGCGGCCGGGTGTTCGTGCTGGTTTTTCGAACGTTTGATCGAGGTTTCAAAGGGGTCGCGTCGGGGTGGGGTGGCGTTCGATGATTCAGGCATGTTGGACACATCCCTCTATGTGGCATTTCTTGTCGCCGCGCTCGCGCTCTGCCTCACTCCCGGACCCGACATGATGTTCATCGTGGCCATGGGCGGGCGGGGCGGCCCCGCCACCGGCGTGATGGCCGCCGCGGGCGTCGCCACCGGCGCGCTCACCCACGCGATCGCGGCGATGCTCGGCCTTTCGGCGCTGTTCACCACCCTGCCGACCCTCTACCACGTGCTCCGCTGGGCGGGCGCCGCCTACCTGCTCTACCTCGCGGTGAAGTCGTTCCGGGACCGCGGCGAACCCGGCGAGGAGGCCGCCCCCGCCGGCCCGGGCAGGCTCCGCGCGTTCTGGCAGGGCGTCATCACCAACCTGCTCAACCCCAAGGTCATCCTGTTCAACATCGCGTTCCTGCCGCAGTTCGTGAACCCCTCGCTCGGGCACCCGATGGTCCAGTTCCTCGTCCTCGGGCTGACGCTCGTGCTCATCGGCCTCGCGGTGGACGGGACGGTCGGGCTGCTGTCCGGCCGGCTCGCGCGGCTGCTGCGGCGGAGCCGCCGTGTCGCGCGCGGCCTCAACATCTTCAGCGGCACGGTCTTCACCGGGCTCGCCGTCCGCCTCCTGGCCGTCGCGAAATAGGAGCGGCGTTCGACGGGTGCGGCCGGCGGGTCTCCAGGGCCAGGTAGGCGGCCAGGGCCAGCACGGCGGCGGATTCCAGGGCGAGGGCCAGGCGGACGGTCGTCCGGTAGCCGTACTCGTGGAAGCCGAACAGCGTGCCCTGCTCGCTGAGGATCAGCCCGATGATCGTCCCCAGGAGGAAGACGATCCCGCCGAGCGCGATGAGGGCGTGCGGGGCCCGGCCGAGCAGCGGCAGGGACCGGACGAGGGGGATGGATCCGAGCGGTGCGAGCAGGGCGAGGCCCAGCACCACCGCACTGGCGAAGTTGGCCGCGAACAGCGGGCCGATGATCGGGATGACGCGGTAGTAGTCGGCGAAGTACTCGTACAGGTGCACCGCGCCGACGCCGAACAGCAGGAGCGCGGCCAGGCAGCGCAGCAGCGCCGGGGTCAGGGCGCCGTGGCCGGTCGCGGTGACGTCAGGGCTGGAAGCCGCCATGGGCACTCCCCGTGGTCTGGATCTGTCCTTGCGGCGTGAGGGCGAACCAGGGGGCGCCGAACTGCGTGATGCCCTGGCCCTGGGCGTCGCCGCGTCCGGTGTCGGCCTGGTAGTAGTACAGCGGATGCCCGGCGTAGACGAGCTGGCGCGGCCCGTCGGAGCGGGCGATCGTGGTCAGCTTGGCCGCCTGGGTCCCGCCGGACGTCCCGGGCCGTCCCTGGGTCGTGGCCGGGGGCCAGATGCTCGCGCACGCGCCGAAGCAGGTGGACCGGTTCGGCGGGTCGGCGGCGAACAGGTAGAGCGTGCGGCCCTGGTCGTCGACGATGATCCGCCCGAGCTTCGGGACGGCGGCCGAGGTGACCTGCTGGCGGCCGGGGTCCTGCGAGTTCGTCGCGAACGCGCAGCCGGCGGCCAGCAGGCCGGCCGCCGCCGCGGCGGCCCACCGGCCCGGCCGGTCAGGAGCCACTCTTCTCGACCTTCTGGCCGCTCGGGGCCAGCACGTCCCATCCGGCGCCGAACTGGTTGAGCCCCTCGCCCTTGGCGCTGCCCTTCGTGGTGCCGTCGGGCGCGTAGTAGTACAGCGGATGCCCGGCGTAGGTGACCTGCGTCGTCCCGTCGCTCCGGGTGGTGGTGCCGAGCTTGGACGCCTTGGCGTCGGAGCCGGCGTGCGGTTTGCCGGTGGTGGTGACGGGCGGCCACACCGCCGCGCAGGCGCCCGAGCAGGAGGACTTGCCGCCCTGGTCCTTCTCGAACAGGTACAGCGTGCGGCCCTGGCCGTCGACGAGGACCTGGCCGAGGTTCCCGACCTTCGCGGTCGCGATCGTTCCGCCCGCGTTGGCGGTGCTCGGCGACGACGACGCGGCGACCGGGACGGCGGGACGGTGGGCGGCGCCGCCGGAACCGGCCGAGCCGCCGCACGCGGTGGCTGCGGCGGCGATCGCCGCGACGGGGACCGCGAGCCGTGCGCCGCGGCTCCGCCACGGCGAGCGCGGGGTGTTCCGCTGAGTCGTTCGGGACATCGCTGGACGTCCTTCCCTCGGAGAGCTCGGTGCCGGCCGTGCCGGCGCCTTCCTTTCCGGTTCCGCCCGTACCCGGGCAGAACGGGGTCGAACTGACTTGCCCAGACGCTGACCTGGCCTTTCTCGCGCGGCGAGGCGGCGATGGCGAACGCTTGAGGGAGCCCGGCGACGGACGCTCAGCGTCAGGACGTCGCGTTAAGGCGGTGGCGCTTGACGAAACTCCCTCGGCAGTGGGTGCAGCAGAAGCGGTGGACTTCGCCGTCCAGTTCCGCGGTCACGGGGCTGTCGGCGGGGATGACCGCGCCGCAGGCGGGGTCGACGACCATTCCGTCGGGTAGCTGGGCGGTTCCCGTCTTGGCGTCTTCGATCGCCGCCTGGAAGTCCGCGGTCCGGAGAACGCGCCCGCCGAGCCCGTACCCGCCTTCGGGGACGGGGTGGACGTTGACCGTCACCCGCATGGCGCGCTCCGGGCCGTCGAACTCCGCCGCCGCCTCCAGCAGCTCCCGCGTCGCGCGGGCGACGAGGTGCTCGCTCATCTCCCTGGCCCAGGCGCCGGCGTGGATCCGTACGAGGCACGGCAGGTCGCGGCCATCGGTGAGCCAGACGTCCGGTTCGTGGACGATCACGTCGGTGAGCGAGCCGAACCAGGCCAGGACGCCCGGGTCGGCGCGGTGCTCCCCGCCGGAGCCGGCCAGGAGGCGGTCCGCGGTGAGGCGTCCGGCCAGCGTCCGGCGCTCCTCGGGAGTGAACGCGCCCTTCGGAACCATGAGCTCGACGAGCAGCATCGCGGCGGACCTTCCTGTGCGGCGTCGACGTCCGACGTTAGTGTACGCCGTACATCTACCCGCCGTCAGGAACGACGAGGATCGGGCCCCTCAGTGATGCCCCACATCTCGGCGAAGCGGCCGTTCGTGGCGGAGGCGCTGGTCGCGGGGTCCTTCGCGGCGATCCGCCACGCGGGCGCGGAGGCGAGCCGCGAGCGCTCGGCGCACATCGCCGGCCTCATCCTCGACGGGTTGCGCCCCCGGACGTGAAAAGGGGGCTTGGCGGGGTGGGCGGTCGTGGCGGCCTCGGTTCCCCGTCAAGCCCGGTGCCGGCGGACGGCGCTGTCCGCCGACGTTCGTGGTGGGGGTGTCAGTAGCCGCCGGGCTTGCTCGTGGTGGGCGCCGGCGCCTTGCTGCCGGTGCCGGTCGGCGACGGGCTCGCCGGCGCGCCGCCGCCCCCGGCTCCGCCTACGGTGAGCTGCGTCTTCATGCCGAGGTTCTTGTGGTTGTCGACGGGACACCACATCTGGTAGGTGCCGGCTTTGAGGGTGACCTTCAGGTTCCCGGTGGCGCCCGGTTTGATGCCGGAGATCTGCTTCGTGCCGCTGATGCCCGGCCCGGAGATGGCCAGCCCGTGCACCATCGTGCCCGCGTTCTTGGCGACGAAGGTGTACGCGCCCGGCTTGAAGGTCGTCGTGGACGGCGTCAGCGTGTACTCCTTCTCGGTCACGGTGACGGTCGTGGCCTTCCCGGGCGGGCTCGCCGTCGAGGTCGGGCTCGCCGTCGCGTGGGCGGCGCCTGCGGGGAGCAGGGCGCCGGCCGCCAGGAACGCGGCCCCGAATGCGGTGGAAATGGTGGTTTTGTTCATAATTGCCGGGCTCCCCGGCGGTCTCGCCGCCAAACCGAGCGGGTGTCGCCGAAACCGCAGGTCAACGGGGGTTCCGCTGGAGGTCGACCAGCGCCCGGAACGCGGTGCGACGGCCTGCGCGGCGCCGCCGGTGTGACGGCGCTCGCGGCGCGGTCGTGTCACAGGCGGACGGGGCTGTCTCGTCTCGGGTCCGAAAAGAGGGACCGGAAACGGGAAGGTGAGGGACATGCGGGTTTTCGTGGCAGGTGGGAGCGGTGTCCTCGGACGGCGGCTGGTGCCGCAGCTCGTGGCCCGGGGCCACCAGGTGACGGCGACGACGACGAGCGCCGCCAAGCTCGACGCGCTGGAGAAGCTCGGCGCCGAGGCCGTCGTGATGGACGGGCTGGACGCGGCGTCCGTCGGCGAGGCGGTCGCGGCGGCCCGCCCGGACGCGGTCGTCCACCAGATGACGGCGATCTCGGTGACGCACGCCGGCAAGCCCGACATCAAGCACCCGGACCGCTGGTTCGCGATCACCAACCGGCTGCGCACCGAGGGGACGGACCACCTGCTGGCCGCCGCCGAGGCGACCGGCGTGCCGCACGTCGTCGCGCAGGGCTACGCGAGCTGGAACGGGATCCGCGAGGGCGGCTGGGTGAAGACCGAGGACGACCCGCTCGACCTCCTCGAGGGGACCGCGGCGCAGGCCGGGATGGAAGCGATGCGGCATGTCGAGGAGGCCGTCCTCAAGACGGGCGGCGCGGTGCTGCGGTACGGCGCGTTCTACGGGCCGGGCGCGATCGACGACCAGGTGGAGCTGGTCCGCAAGCGGCAGTACCCGCTGGTCGGGCGCGGCACCGGGTACAGCTCGTGGATCCATCTCGACGACGCGGCGAGCGCGACCGTCCTCGCGGTGGAGCGGAAGGCGCGGGGCGTGTTCAACATCGTGGACGACGAGCCGGCGCCGGCGAGCGAGTGGCTGCCGCACCTGGCGGCGTGCGCGGGGGCGAAGCGGCCGATCCGGGTGCCGGTGTGGCTGGCCCGGCTGCTCGCGGGGGACCAGGCCGTCATCATGATGACGGAGGGGCGGGGCTTCTCCAACGCCAAGGCCAAGCGGGAGCTCGGCTGGGAGCTGCGACACCCGTCGTGGCGGCAGGGGTTCGAGGAAGAGCTGGCGTGAGCAGGGCCGAGGAGTTCCAGGAGCTGCGGCCGCTGCTGTTCTCGATCGCGTACCGGATCCTCGGCAGCGTGAGCGAGGCCGAGGACGCGGTCCAGGAGACGTGGCTGCGGTACGAGGGGGCGGCGGCGCGGCCCGCGTCGGCGAAGGCGTACCTGTCGGCCGTGGTGACGCGGATCTCGATCGACGTGCTGCGGTCGGCCCGCGTCCGGCGCGAGCAGTACGTGGGGCTGTGGTTCCCCGAGCCGCTGCTGGCCGACCCCTACGAGGACCCAGCGCGATCGGCGGAGCTGGCCGACTCGCTCTCGATGGCGGCCCTGCTGCTGCTGGAGCGGCTCAGCCCGCTGGAGCGTGCGGTGTTCGTCCTCCGGGAGGTGTTCGGATTCGGGTTCCCGGACGTCGCGTCGGCGGTGGGGAGGTCGGAGGCGGCGTGCCGTCAGCTCGCCGTGCGCGCGCGCCGGCACATGGACGCGGGACGCCCCCGGTTCGAGGCGGACCGCCGCGAGCGCGAGGAGCTCGCGGGCCGCTTCTTCGACGCGTTCACCGAGGGGGACGTCGACGGGCTGCGGGAGCTGCTCGCCGCCGACGCGCAGCTGGTCAGCGACAGCGGCGGGAAGGCGCCGCGCTGGGGCGAGGGTGTCGCCGGGGCGGCGAAGGTGGCGCGCGCGCTGTCCACCCTCGTGCGGCCGTTCCTGGAGATCGGCGGCGTGGTGGAGCCGTGCGAGGTGAACGGCCAGCCGGGCGCGGTCTTCCGCGACCGGGACGGCCGGGTCGTCAACACGTGGTCGCTGGACATCCTCGACGGGCGGATCCAGACGATCCGCACGGTGCTCAACCCGGACAAGCTCGGGCATGTGGGGCCCGTGGCGGACGCCTGGGCGGTCGTCCGGGAGACGGCCCGGGTGCACCGGAACCCCGACTGACGGCGGCCGGGCGAGCGGAACCCCCGCGCGAGCCGGGCCGTCTCACCTCGGCGTCCGCGAGCACATGGGGGATACCGGGATGAGGGCACGGATCCGGCGAGGCCGGCTCGCGTGGGTGATCGCCGCGGCCCTGGCCGTCGTCGCGGCGGCGGTGGTGACCGTGGTGGCCGTCCTGGACGAGCCCGCCCGGCCGCACATCTGCGGCTGCAAGCCGCCACCGGACACCGGTGGGATCGAGGGCGTGCTCCGCGGCTGGCAGGACGCGGCGGCGCATCGCGACGTCCAGGATGCATGGCGGCTGCTCACACCCGAGGCGCAGCGGCGGTACGGGACGCCGCAGCGCCTGCGGCCGGAGTTGCCCCGCATAGCCCCGGCCCCGCGCGCCCCCGCGCGATGGACGCTCATCGACGAGATCACCCAAGGACGCGGCACCCCCAGCGAGTTCCTGTATCTGCTCGTAGAGAAGCGGACCCTGCGGCCCGCCGGGGCCGTCGTCGTCCACTCCCTGGCCGACGGTGCCGTAGACGGGCGCATCGATCCCATGCCCGCCGCGACCGTCCGCATCCTCGAACCCGAGGCCCGTACCAAGGTCGGCGCCCGGCCCTTGATGCGCGCGGCTACCAGCAGTCCCCCGGCGTACGTCGCCGTGCAGGCCGGCGGAGTGGCCCACGGCAGCGTAGGCGGGACCCGCCGCCCCGACGGCCGCGACGACCCGTTCGGCGAACCGCTGCGCCCCGGCGCGGCCCTCATCGTCGCCGTCCAGACGGACGGAAACGGGCACTTCGCCTACGGAACCGTCCGCGTCACCGTCCGCCGACCGACCCGGTCGGCTCGATGACGCAGGCGGGCGCGGCCGAAAAACCTCACCCGGCCGGTCATGTAACGCTAACGCGCCCGCTCGCTACTCTCTGTGCCTGGAGGTGATCGGGTGGACGCTGGGGCCCGTGCGGCGCCCGGCGGCCCGGCCCCGCCCGCCTCCCCGCTGCGGATCAGGTAATCCAGCCGACCCTGGAGGGCTCCATGCCCGGCTACCGCGACTTCGTCCCGCGACAAGGCTTCCAGCCGACCCTGGCGCTGTCTCCCGACGCGGGCACCGTGGCCTACTCGAGCAACGCCGCCGGCCGGTTCGACCTGTGGACGGTCCCGGTCGCGGGCGGCGCGCCCCGGCGGCTCACCCGGCTGCCGGACGGGGCCGTCCGGCGGATCGCCTGGGCCCCGCACGGCAAGAGCCTCGTGTTCACCGCCGACCGCGACGGCGACGAGCAGTACCGGCTGTACCGCATCGACCTCGACGGCGGCGGCGGTCCCGCCGGCCCTCCCGCCGAGATCGGCGCGGGCCCGCACTGCCAGCGCGTCCTGCCGGCCGCGCCGTTCGACGCCGAGGGCCGCCGCCTGGTCTACGCGGCGAACGACCGCGACGCGACCGTCCAGGACGTGCTCGTCCGCGACCTCGCCGAGGACACCGAGCGGCGGTTCGAGCCGCCGCCGGGCGTCGTCTTCCGGCCGGTCGGGATCTCCCCGGACGGGCGGTGGCTGCTGACCGGCGGGTTCAGGTCCCACACGCAGGTCGCCGCGTACCTGGCCGACCTGCGGGACCCCTCCGCCGCGCCGGTGTGCGTCACCGCCGACCACGGCGACGGGCTGTTCGAGCCGGGCCCCTGGGCGGCCGACTCCTCGGGCTTCTACCTGCGCACCGACCTGTGGGGGGAGTTCGTCGCCGGGGCGTTCTACCGGCTGGCCGCCGGGAGCCTCGAACCGGTCGCGCAGCACGACTGGGACGTCGAGTTCATCGAGGTCGCGGGCGACACCCTCGTCTGGTCGGTCAACCAGGACGGATGCTCCACGCTGTTCGCGCGGCACGGCGGCCGGCCGCTGCCGCTGCCCGCCGTCCCGCCGGGCGTCGTGTCGGCGCTGGCGCTCGCGCCGGGGGCCGAGCCGCTCGTCGTCCTGCTCGACACCGCGACCCGTCCCGCCGAGGTCGCCGTGCTGGACGCGGTCGACGGCGTCCGCTACCTCACCGACGCCCGGCCCCGCGCGTTCACCGCGTCCAGCGCCCCCGGCGCCTCCATGGTCGAGCCCGTCGAGCCGGAGCCGGTCGTCTACCCGTCGTCCGCCGGACGGTACGTCCACGCGCTGTACTACCGGCCGCACACGCCGGGCCCGCACCCGGTCCTGCTGTCGATCCACGGCGGCCCGGAGGCGCAGGAACGGCCCGAGTACATGCGGTCCGGCCTGTACCAATACCTGCTCGCCCGGGGGATAGCGGTCTTCGCGCCGAACGTCGCCGGGTCCACCGGGTACGGCGCCCGGCACCAGAAGCTCATCCACCGCAACTGGGGCGGTTTCGACCTGGACGACCTCGACCACGCGGTCTCCCATCTGCGGTCCGTGCCCGGCGCCGACGCCGCGCGCATCGCCGTGATGGGCGGCTCCTACGGCGGGTTCGCCGCGCTGTCCTGCCTGGCGAGGCTGCCCTACCGGTGGGCGGCGGGGGTGTCGCTGTGCGGCCCCGCGAACCTCGTCGCGCTCGCCCGGTCCTGCCCGCTGACGTGGAGGCACTTCGTCGCGGCGGTCCTCGGCGACCCCGACACCGACGCCGGGTACCTGACGCAGCGCTCGCCGATCACCTACGCCGACACCATCACCGCGCCGCTGTTCGTCCTGCAGGGCGCGCGGGACCCACGCGTCCCCCGCGCGGAGTCGGACCGGCTCGTCGACCGGCTGCGAAGACGCGGCGTGGACGTCCGGTACGAGGTCTTCGACGACGAGGGCCACGGGTTCACCCGCCGCGAGAACGAGCTGCGCGCCTACGAGGAGATCGCAGAGTTCCTCTGCGGCCACCTGCTCGCCTGAACGGCGCGGCCCGCGCGGCGATCGTTCGGTAGGCTCGCGCGCCATGGACGAGCTCGCGAGGACGGCCGGTTTCCATGCGGCGCACGGCGTCTGGAGCGTCTCCGACGGGGCGGTGCTCGTCCCGATCCTCGCCCACGTGGGCGAGGACGGTGCGCTGGGCCTCGACCGGCTCGCGTTCGACGACGTGGCCGAGGCGGCGCGCGCCGGCCAGGAGGCCCTGGCGCGGGGGCGGGACGGCTGGGTCCGGGCGGTGCTGGTCACCGACGCCTACCTGCACCTCGACCGGGGACGGGTCGACGCGCTGATCGTGGACGCGGTCGAGTACGTCCCGTCCCGGCGGTCGCTGCGGATGGCGGTCCCGTACCGTCCGGAGTCGTCGCCGGAGGGGTTCGCGGTCTACCGGCCCAAGTTCATCGAGGTCGCGGGCGACGGCGAGCCGGACTACGCGTCGCTGGCGGACCATTTCTTCGCCGGCGTCGACTCCCACGAGCGCGCCGCGTCTGTCTGGAACGCCTACCTCATCGACGAGTCCGCCTGACCTGCGGCTCTCGTGCCGCGGGACGGCGCGGTGCCGGTCAGAGCGGGGGTTCCAGGTGGGACCAGGGGCGCTCGGCCTCCAGCTGGGCGGCCAGCGCGAGCAGCGCGCCCTCGCCGCCGAGGGGGCCGACGAACTGGACGCCGAGCGGCAGGCCGCCGGGCGTCCGGTAGGTCGGGACGCTCATCGCCGGGCGCCCGGTGATGTTGGCGAGCTGCGTGTACGGGACGGGCGCGAGGTTGGCGATGACGGCGTCCCGCCACTGCTTCGTCCTCGTTAGCGGTCCCGCGAGGCCGAGCGCCAGCGCGGCCCGGCCGATGGCGCGCAGCGGGGCGGGCGTGTCGAGCTCGCCGATGCGGATCGGCGGCCGGGCGAGGGTCGGGGTGAGCAGCAGGTCGTAGCGGGAGTGGAACGCGGCGAGCTGCCGGTTGTAGGTGTTCCAGCGCTCGTGGGCGGCGAAGTAGGCGGGCGCCGACTGGACGCGTCCGGCCGCCGCGACGAGGTGGGTGTCCAGCTCGAACGCCTTGCGGGACGCGCCGGTCGCGCGGCGGATCTCGTCGACGGTGTAGGCGAGCTGCGTCGACCACATCGCGAGGAAGTCGAACGCGAGGCGCCGCTCGTCGATGCCGGTCTTCGCGGGCTCGACGTCGTGGCCGAGGCCTTCCAGCAGCTTCGCGGCGTCCTCGACGGCGGCGACGGCCTGCGGGTCGACGTCGGTGCCGAGCGGGGAGTCGGTGGCGAAGCCGATGCGCAGCCGCTCGGGCGCGCGCCGTGCCAGCTCGGCGTAGGGGAGGGCGGGCCTGGCGGGCAGGTAAGGGCCGCCGGGGTCGGGGGACGCGGTGAGCACGTCGAGCATCGCGGCGCTGTCGCGGACGGACCGGGAGACGACGCCGTCGACGGCCGCGCCGTGCAGGTGCTCGGCGTACGACGGCCCGGCGGGGACGAGGCCGCGGCCGGGCTTGAGGCCGAACAGCCCGCAGCAGGCCGCCGGGATGCGGATCGAGCCGCCGCCGTCGTTGGCGCCCGCGACCGGGACGATCCCGGCGGCGACCGCGGCGGCGGACCCGCCGGACGAGCCGCCGGGCGTGCGGTCGAGGTCCCACGGGTTGCGGGTCGGGCCGTTCACCTCGGGCTCGGTGATCCCCTTGGCGCCGAACTCGGGGGTGTTGGTCTTGCCGAACACGACGAGCCCCGCGTCCAGCCACCGGCGGACGACCTCGGCGTGCTCGGCGGCGGGGACGTCGCGCAGCGCCCGGTTGCCGCTGCCGGTGGGCAGCCCGGCGTAGTCCTGCGACAGGTCCTTGACGAGGAACGGGACGCCGGCGAACGGCCCGGTCAGCGGCTCGGCGGCGCGGGCCCGCGCGAGGTCGTGCATGGGCCGGACGATCGCGTTGATCGTGGCGTTGACGGCCTCGGCGCGCGCGATGGCGGCGTCCAGGAGTTCGGCCGGGGTGGTCTCGCCGGCGGTGACGAGCGCTGCCAGGCCGACCGCGTCGCGGGCGCGGTACTCGGCGTACTCCACGGCGTCCCTCCATAAAACTAGAAGTCGTAGTTTTAGTGTGAGGGGACACTACACTGGCCGCCGTCCGCCGTCGAGGGGCAGGACGACGGGACGGGACGACGGGGAGGGGCGCATGGGCAGGCCGCCGCGCAGGCTGGTGACGCGCGAGGCGATCATGCGGGCCGCCCTCGACCTGGTCGACGAGCACGGCGCCGCCGCGCTGTCGGTGAACCGCGTCGCCGCGGCGCTGGGCGTCAAGGGCCCGTCGCTCTACAACCACATCTCCGGCCGGGACGAGGTCGTCGACGGCATCCGCGAGCTGATCGTCGGCGAGATGGCGCTCGACCCGTCCATCACGCCGTGGACCGCGGCCCTGGACGGCTGGGCCCGCTCCTACCGCGCCGCGTTCGCCGCGCACCCGAACGCCGTCCCGCTGCTGGCGGCGCGGCCCGTCCGGTCGCGGGCCGCGCTGCGCGCCTACGCCGACGCGTTCACCGTCCTGCGCCGGGCCGGCTGGCCCGAGGACCGGCTGCTGCCGCTGGTGCACGCCGTCGAGTACTTCCTGCTCGGCTCGGTCCTCGTCCTCGACGACCCGCCGGACGGCCCGCTCCCCGGCGACGACGTCCCGCCCGGCCTGGAGCCGATGCTGCACGCCCCGCCCGGCCACCGCGACCTGGCCTTCGAGGCCGGCCTCGCCGCCCTCATCCAGGGCTTCGCCGCCGAGCTGGCCGCCCTCCGCCGCTGACCCCCGCTGACCCCTGCCGACCCTGCTGACCGCCGGGGTCAGCGGGAGAAGTGGTAGGTGACGTGGGTGACCAGGCCGGTCTGCCGCGTGCTGACGGGGGTCAGGTCGGGGGTGCCGACGCCGACGAACAGCCGCTCACCGGCGCCGAGGACGACCGGGGCGATGTGCAGGCGCAGCTCGTCGATCAGCCCGGCGGCGAGGTACTGGTTCACGGTGGAGGCACCTCCCGCGACCGAGACGTCGGCGTCCCCGGCCGCCTCGCGCGCCCGCGCCATCGCGGCCTCGATGCCGTCGGTGACGAAGTGGAACGTCGTGCCGCCCTTCATGGGGACGGGCTCGCGCGGGTGGTGGGCGAGGACGAACACCGGCGCGTGGTACGGGGGCTCCTCGCCCCACCAGCCGGTCCAGCCGAGGTCCCAGTCGCCGCGGTCCGGGCCGAACATGTTGCGGCCCATGATGAAGGCGCCCGCCGCGGTGATCGCCTCCAGCTCGGCGGCGTGGGCCTCGGGCTCCTCGAACATCCAGCGGTGCAGGCGGTGCTCGGCGCCCTCGCCGAGGGGGTTCTCGAGGCTCTGGTTCGGGCCGGCGACGTAGCCGTCGACCGAGATGCCGATGTCGCAGGTGACCTTGCTCATGGGGCCGTCTCCCTCGCTGCGCGGCGCCCGGGCGGCGCCTCTCACCCGTTGGTCGGTGCCCGCGCCGCGTTCTCTACATGCCCGCCGGATCTTTTTCCGGCAGTCTCCGGCTACCGGGCGGTGACAGGCCTCCGGCTACCGAGCGGTGACAGGTCTCCGGCTACCGGGCGGTGAGGGGCTTCGCGATGTCCTCCAGGCCCTTGCGCTCGGCCTTGACGCCGAGGACCGCCTCCACCAGCCCGGCCGCGATCATCAGGACGGCGCCGACGACGAACGCGATCGCGGTGTCGCGGGGCACGCCCGTCCCGACGAGCTTGGAGAACAGCAGCGGCCCGGAGATCCCGCCCGCGGCGGTGCCGATCGCGTAGAAGAACGCGATGGCCAGCGCGCGCGTCTCCATCGGGAACACCTCGCTGACCGTCAGGTACGCCGAGCTGGCCCCGGCGGACGCGAAGAACAGCACCACGCACCAGCAGGCCGTCAGCGTCGTCGCGGTCAGGTGGCCCTGGTCGAACAGGTACGCGGTGGCGAGCAGCAGGACGCCGGACAGGACGTACGTGCCGCTGATCATCGGCTTGCGGCCCCAGCTGTCGAACAGCGGCGCCAGCAGGAGCGGGCCGAGGAAGTTCCCGGCCGCGATGACCGCGTAGTAGTAGCCGGTGTCGGTGTCGATGTGGAAGAACGTGTTCAGGATGTCGGCGAACCCGAAGGTGATCGCGTTGTAGAGGAACGCCTGCCCGATGAACAGCGCGAACCCGAGGATCGCGCGCTTCGGGTACCGCCGGCACAGCGTCTTCGCGATGAGCCCGAAGCCGAGGCTCCTGCGCTGGTGGATGCGGATCGACCGGCCGGGCTCGGGCAGCCGGTCGCCGGTCTCGTCGCGGACCGTCTCCTCGGCCTCGCCGACCAGCCGCTCCGCCTCCCGCGTCCGCCCGTGGATGATCAGCCAGCGCGGGCTCTCCGGGACGTGCCGCCGGACGAGCAGCACCACCAGCCCGAGCACGACGCCGAGCGCGAACGCCAGCCGCCAGCCGACGTCCACCGCGAACCGCCCGAGGATCGGGATGGTGAGCAGCGCGCCCGCGGCGGCGCCGAGCCAGTAGCTGCCGTTGATGACGATGTCGATCCGGCCGCGGTGCTTGCTCGGGATCAGCTCGTCGATCGCGGAGTTGATCGCGGCGTACTCGCCGCCGATGCCGAACCCGGTGACGAACCGGCACAGGAAGAACCACCAGGCCGTCCAGGACAGCGCGGTCAGCGCGGTGCCCGCCAGGTACACCACCAGCGTGATCATGAAGAGCTTCTTGCGCCCGAACCGGTCGGTCAGCCAGCCGAAGAACAGCGCGCCGAGGCACGCGCCGGTCACGTAGATCGCGGCGCCGAACCCCGACACCTGCCCGGCGGTGATGGCGACGCCGCTGCCCGGCTTCGCCAGCTGCGGGGCGAGGTTGCCGACGATCGTGACCTCGAGGCCGTCCAGGATCCACACGGTGCCGAGCCCGATGACGATCATCCAGTGCCAGCGCGCCCACGGCAGCCGGTCCAGCCGCGCGGGGATCTTCGTGTCGACGACGCCCTGCTCCGCGTGAAGGTCTGTCACGGGGACTCCGATTGCCCAACGCGGGCTGATCAAACTTCGAGTTGACGGGACGCGGCGAACCGGCAGGTCATCGGCCTCCCCGGCGCCGTACCGGGGCGGCGTGCGGTGTGGCGCGGTGCCCGCGGGCCGTCCCCGGCGGGCCGCCCGCTGGGCGTCCGCGCAACGCCGCGCGGCCGGTGGTTTCGCCGATGGCGGGACGCGGAGCCGGCCTTACATTCGGGCCGCACGCAATTCCGGATGGAATTCGTGCCGAGCCAGAATGGGGTGATCGAAGTGCGCCGAAGACTCCGAACGATGATCGTGGCGATGGTCGCTTCCGCGGCGGCCCTCGCCGGGACGGGGCATGCGCTGGCCGCCGCTCCGTCCGCCGCTCCGTCCGCCGCCGCCACGCAGACGGTGACGGTGAAGTACGGCCCGTGGACGATCCCGGGCGGCACCATGGACCGTCCCGGCGAGCTGCCGAACGTGGTGTCGGCGGCGCCGAAACCCTGCTCCAACTGCGACATCGTCGGCGAGAAGCCGGACCTGGTGTACGCCGACGGCAGCACCGCCGACATGAACAGCGGCCCGATGCTGCACCACTTCGTCATCTCGAACCTGGCCGCGCACGACACCGTCTGCCCGCTCAGCCCGCTCGGCGACCGCATCTGGGCGTCCGGCGACGAGCGCACGGAAAAGACCATGCCGAACGGTTACGGGATGCCGGTGAAAAGCTATGACCGGTGGGCCATGCTGACCGATCTGATGAATTACTCGTCGGCGCCGAAGACGGTCTACATTTCCATCACCTACACCATTGCCGCCGCCGGTTCGACGACGCCGGTGCGGTCGCTGTGGCTGGACGCGGGCGGCTGCCTCACCTCCGACTACAGCGTCCCGGCCGGGCCGAGCACGCACACCTGGAGCTGGACGTCCACGGTCGCCGGGCGCATCGTGTTCGCCAACGGCCACCAGCACGCGGGCGGCGTCCACGTGAAGGCCGCCGACGACACGACGGGCACGCTGATCTGCGACTCGCCCGCCACCTACGACACGATGGGCGGGATGCGGACCATCGTGAAGATGGGCACCTGCTCCGGCGACCCGCTCGCGACGGTCGCGCGCGGCGACCGGCTGACCGTCACCAGCTACTACGACTCGCCCACCGCACGGAACGACGTCATGGGCATCGTCCACGCCTACATCGCGGAGGGCTGACCGATGGCCCGTACACGGATCCGCGGCAAGGCCCTGGCCGGTGCCGCCGCCCTCGCCGCCGCGGTGTTCGCGCTCCCGTCCGCGTCGGCGGCGCCGTCCGGTGCCGTCCCGTACGTCCCGGGCTGGACGGTCGCGGGGCAGAACATCGCCAACACGCGGTACGCGGCGACGGAGACGGTGATCTCGCCCGGCAACGCGTCGCGGCTCAAGCCGCGCTGGACCGCGACGCTCGGCGGCAACGTGTCCGCGACCCCGACGGTGTCGCTCGGCACCGTCTACGTCCCCGACTACGGCGGCAAGCTGTCGGCGGTGGACGCGCTCACCGGCGCGGTCCGCTGGCAGCGCCCGGTGTCGGACTACAGCGGCGTGTCCGGCGACGTGTCCCGGACGAGCCCGGCCGTCGCCGGCACGGAGATCGTGTTCGGCGACGGCGTGTCCAGCGTGCCGGGCGACGCCGGCGCCCGCGTCATGGCCGCCGACCGGGTCACCGGCGCGAAGCGCTGGAGCACGCTGATCGACGCGGACCCGGCCGCGATGGTGACGACGTCGCCGGTCGTGAACGGCGACACCGTCTACGTCGGGACGGCGAGCCGCGTCGAGTTCGGCGACGGCCATCCGGTGCGGTTCCGCGGCAGCGTCGTCGCGCTGGACGCGGTGACCGGCGCCGTCCGGTGGCGGCGGTACATGGCGCCCGACGGGTACACCGGGAACTCGGTGTGGGGGAGCTCGTTCGCCGTCGACAACACGACCGGGCGGCTGTTCGTGACGACCGGCAACAACTACACGGTGCCGGACGGCGTCTGCACCCGCCCCGGCCAGCAGGACTGCGAGCAGGGCCCGGACGACAACTACACCGACTCCGTCGTCGCCCTCGACCTGCGGACCGGCGCCGTCGACTGGTCGTTCAAGACGCTGACCGCCGACGTCGGGACGGAGGACTGCGACACCTGCGGCCCCGACTTCGACTTCGGGTCCGCGCCGAATCTGTACCAGGTCTCCGACGGCGGGCACCTGCGCAGCATCCTCGGCGTCGGCCAGAAGAGCGGCATCTACTGGGCGCTCGACCCCGCGACCGGAAAGGAGATCTGGCACACCCAGGTCGGGCCCGGCAGCGACCTCGGCGGCATGGAATGGGGATCGGCGACCGACGGCAAGCGCGTGTACGTCGGCATCGGCAACGCCGAGCACGAGGAGTACGACATCGTCGGCGCCGACGGGACGAAGACGACCATCAACGGCGGCTCGTGGGCGGCGCTCGACGCCGCGACCGGCAAGATCCTCTGGCAGGTCGGCGACCCGTACGGGACGCTCGACATCGGGTTCCTCAGCGCGGCGAACGGCGTCGTCTACGCCGGCGGCATCAACGGCGCGGCCGACACGATGTTCGCGCTGAACGCCGCCAACGGCGACGTGCTCTGGCGGTACAACAGCGGCGGCGCGGTGATCGGCGGCGCGGCCGTCGTCGCCGGGACCGTCTACTGGGGCTCCGGATACTGGTTCGGGCTCTGCTCCGACGGCACCTACGACTGCGCGCAGAACAACAAGCTGTACGCGTTCTCCCCGTCCTGACCCCGCCGCGTCCCGTCCTAGCATGAGGTCCGGAAGGACTTCGGAGACGGGGAGACGGTGGCACCACTGAAGCGGGCACGGCGGCGTTCCCATCGGGGGACGCCGCTGTGCCTGCTGCTGCTGTTCGCGGGGCTGATGGCGATGCACGGCATCCAGGCGTCCCCCGGCCCGATGGAGATGGCCGCCGCTCCGCTGGCGAGCGCAGGTGCCTCCGCGCATCACCACGTGGTGGTCGGCGACCCGCCTGGCGACCACCATCCGGACCATCCGAGCGGGCAGATGTGCCTGGGGATGCTGCTCATCTCCCTGCTGGTCGCGCTGCTGTTCGGCCTGTTCCGGGTGATGCGGGCGGCCGCCGTGGCGCGCCGTCCCGTCCTGACTCCCGTGCCGCGCGGCGGACGTTCCCCGCCCGGCCCCTCCCTTCACCGGTTGAGCGTGCTGCGGCTGTGACAGGCCCTTGCGGCGCGCCGGTTCGGCGTGCCGCGACGACCCGTCATGAACCGGCACACGAAAGGCTCGAACCAGTGAAACGCGCAATCGCGCTCGTCGCCGTCCCCGCCCTGGCCTTCGCCCTCGCGGCGTGCGGCGACTCCGGCGACAAGGGCGGCTCCAAGCCGTCCGCGTCCCCGTCCATGTCCATGTCCGCTGCGCAGGCGTCGCACAACGAGCAGGACGTCATGTTCGCGCAGATGATGATCCCGCATCACCGGCAGGCCGTCGAGATGGCCGGGCTCGCGCCGTCCCGCGCGTCGTCCGCGCAGGTCAAGACGCTCGCCGCGGGCATCGAGAAGGCCCAGGCGCCGGAGATCGAGAAGATGACCGGCTGGCTGAAGGCGTGGGGCGCGCCCGCCGCGATGACCGGGATGCACCACGACATGCCCGGCATCATGAGCGACAAGGACATGACCGCGCTCAAGGCCCTCAAGGGCGCCGCCTTCGACAAGGCGTTCCTGCGGATGATGATCGAGCATCACCGGGGCGCCGTGACGATGGCGCGGGCCGAGGACCGCTCCGGTCAGAACGCCGACGCGAAGGCGCTGGCCGCGAGCATCGTCCGCACGCAGTCCGCCGAGATCGCCACGATGCGCGACCTCCTGAAGTAGCGCCGGACGGCGGCCGGACGGGACGCACCCGTCCGGCCGCCCCTTCCGCCGCTCAGCGGCCCTGGAGCCCGCGGACGTTGTCGCCGAACGTCCAGCCCTTCGAGCCGTCCCAGTTGATGGACCAGGTCATCAGGCCCTTCAGGGCGCCGCCGAACTGGTTCCAGGCCTGCCCGACCAGGCTCGGCGCCATGTACCCGCCGCCTGCGCCCGGCTGCGCGGGCAGCCCCGGGACCTGCTTGTCGTACGGCACCTTGATGGTCGTGCCCTGGATGGTCAGGCCGCTGTTCAGGCACTCGGTCTGCTTGACGAAGCCCTCGACCGTCCCGGCGGAGTACGAGTCACCGGAGCAGCCGTACATGCTGCCGTTGTAGTACTGCATGTTCAGCCACCACAGCCGCCCGTTGTCCGCGTACTTCTTGATGATCGGCAGGTAGGCGCCCCAGATCGACCCGTAGGTGACGCTGCCGCCGGTGACGTACGCGGTCTCCGGCGCCATCGTGAGCCCGAAGTTCGACGGCATCTGCGCGAGCACCCCGTCGATGATCCGGATCAGGTTGGCCTGCGAGGCGGACGGCTGGGTGATGCTGCCGCTGCCGGACAGGCCCGTCTCGATGTCGATGTCGATCCCGTCGAAGTTGTACTTCTTCAGGATCGGCACGATCGTCTGGACGAACCGGTCCGCGACGCTGCTCGAACTGAGATCGATGCCGGCCGCGGCACCGCCGATCGACATGAGGATCGTCGCGCCGGCCGCCTTCGCCGCGCACATCTCGGCGGGGGTGGCGACCTTGACGGTCGAGTCCATGCCGTCCTCCCACAGGACGGTGCCGTCCGACCGGATCACCGGGAACGCGGCGTTGATCACGTTGTAGCCGTGCTGCCTGATCGCCGGGTCGCCGATCGGCGTCCACCCGAACGGCGGGTGGACGCCGTTGGACGCGCCGTCCCAGTTCTCCCAGTACCCCTGCAGCACCTTGCCGGCGGGCCGCGACTTCACCGCGCAGGTCTCGTCGCCGGGCGGCGTCGTGGTCGGGGGCGTCGTCGTCGGGGTGGTCGGCGGCGTCGACGCGTCGCAGGCACCCAGGTCGCGCCACAGCGTCGGCGTGGACGCGGGGTTCCAGTTAGCGCCGGGGTAGGCGGTGTGCGCGACGAGCGCCTCGTAACCGTCGCCGCTGTAGGTGACCTTGTCCCCGACCTTGTAGGTGGTGCCCTCCGCCCACGCCGGGTACGCGCAGGCGATCGACGGGGCGGACCGCGCGGACGACGGCGCCGACAGCGCGACCAGCGCGCCGAGGGACAGGACGACCGCCGCGGCGGCCGAGGCCAGCGCGGCTGCGGCCGCGGACCATCGCTTGTGCTTGAACTGCATCGGGACGACTCCTCGGTAAAGCGGGACACAGAGGAGCCGGTGTCAGAGCCGAACCGTCCCGCGGACGGGACCCTCCCAAGTCGAGGCGCAAACGACCGGCACGGACGCCACGGGAAGGGTAACCCCGGCGGCGCGGGCCGGGAAGGCCCCTATTCGCCCGTTCCGTCGCCCAGGGCCCGCTGCATCAGGATCGTGCCGATCCACTGCCCGTGCTTGTGGCCGACGCCGTCCAGCCGTCCCGCCTCGACGAACCCGAACCGCCGGTGCAGCGCCACGGACCCGTCCCCGGCGGCGTCGGCGATGACCGCGATCATCTGCCGCATGCCCGCCTTCGCCGCCCGCTCCACGAGCTCGCCGAGCAGCGCCGTCCCGAGCCCCTTGCCGAGATGCCCGGGGGCGAGGTAGATCGTGTCCTCGACGGTGTACCGGTACGCGGGCTTCGGCCGCCACGGCCCCGTGTACGCGTACCCGGCGACCTCGCCGTCCACCTCGGCGACGAGGAACGGCAGCCCGCGCCTTTCCAGGTCGTCGAGCCGCTCCCGCCACTCCGCGACCGTCTGCGGCGTCTCCGCGAACGTCGCCACGCTGTTCAGCACGTAATGCGCCGCGATCCCCGCGACCGCCTCGAGATCCCCCACCCGCACACCCCGCACCAACCCCACAACCGGCCTCCTCGCACCCGGACCGACGATGCCACTCGCCGCGGCCGGCCGTCGATGCCCCGCGCAGGGTGATCATGGTCTCACGGGGTGGGGGTGGCGTTGGGTGGAAGCATGGGAGGGAAGGAAGAGGACGCCGGGTGCCGCGTGGTGGGAGGAGCGACGGACATGAAGCTCACGAAGTTCAAGGCGCTGGTCTCGCTGGACGAGCGGGCGATCGGGACGGACCTTCCGGCCGAAGGCTGCCCGTTCACGCTGCGGGAGAAGGGCGCGGAGCACAAGCCGAACGCGTTCCACAAGGTCGTCATGACGACCGACGACGGGGAGCCGCTGCGGCCGGGCGACGTCGACCACATCGTGACGATGACGCTGCTGACGGAGACGGCGGGGCCGGGCGCGTTCGCGGCGGGGTGCCGCTTCGACCTGTGGCACGGCGAGAAGGTCGGGCACGGGCTGGTGTCGCGGCGGATGGTGATCTGACGGTCACGCGGCGGTGAAGCGCCGTTCGGACTCCATGGCGGCCGCGACGTCCGCCGGGTAGCTGCGCCGCGCCCGCAGCAGGATCAGGCCGTTGACCAGCAGCGGGATCAGGGCGAGCAGGAACACCCGGTCCAGGCCGGTGCCGGAGTGGTCGCCGGGCGCGAAGACGCCGGACAGCCAGCCGAACAGGACGGGCGCGACCGCCTCGCCGAGCATCCGCAGGATCGTGCGGATGCTCTCGGCGCGGCCCCACAGCCCGAAGTGGACGACGTCGAGGCGGACGGCGTCCAGCGGCGGGTTCGCGCCGGCCAGCGCGGCGGCGGCGAGGAAGAACAGCGGCATCGCGAGCCACGCCGAGGTGGTCAGCAGGCCGGGCAGGAACAGCAGCGCGGACGCGGTGTAGGCGGCGCTCGGCACCAGCACGCGGGCGGCGACCCGGCCGCGCCGGACGAGGCGGTCGGCGAGGCGTCCGGCGGTGAGGACGCCGGCGAGCGCGCCGAGGCCGATGAACGGGACGAGCAGGCTCAGCTCGGCGCGTCCGACGCCGTACCGGTGCTGGACGAACACGATCGCGAAGGTCCGCAGCCCGGCGAAGAAGAAGTAGCCGATGGCGGACGCGACGATGATGATCACGTTGGTGCGGATCCGCAGCACGTGCCTCGCGGCCTGGAGCAGCGTCATCCGGGACGGGTCGGTGCGCAGCACGCTCTCCGGGCGGGGCCGGACGCCCGATTCGTCCACCGCCTGCTGGGCGGCCTCGGCGCCGTCGCGGGCGTCGGCGCGGGCCGGGCCCTGGGCGCCGCGGCCGGGTTCGGGCAGCAGCCGCCAGACGGCGGCGGCGAGCAGCAGCCCGAGCACCGCGACGAACCAGAACGACACCCGCCAGCTCAGCGCGGCGGCGACGTTCCCGCCGACGACCAGGCCGAACCCGGCGCCGATCAGCTCGCCGGCGAGGATCCGCCCGTAGATGCCGGCGCGCTCGCGGTGCGGGAACAGGTCGCCGGTCAGCGACGCGACGGTGGGCCCGGCGGTCGCGGTGACGGCGCCGAGCGCGACCCGGGACGTCAGCAGCCAGTCGTAGGACGTGGCGAGGCCGCCGACGACCATGGCGGCGCTCCACAGCAGGATGCTGCCGGCGAGCAGCGGGACGCGCGGGACGCGGTCGGTGAGCATCCCGACGGGGACGGTGGCGACGGCGCCGACCAGGGACGGCGCGGCGGTCAGCACGCCGACCTGCGTGTTGTCGATGTGCAGGGAGGTGCGCAGCTGCTCGACGATCGCGCCGATGACGCCGGAGTCGGCGGTGTTGAGGGCGAGGACGCAGGCGAGCAGCAGCACGACGCGGGCCTGGCGGGGCCCGCCGAGCCGGCGTGTGAGGGCGTCGACCGCCCGTCCCCATCCGCGTGGGGCCTGCGCCGTGATCACAACTACACGTAGTGCCCGGGCACGCCGCAGGTATGTAAGGGCGGGGGCGGCCGGGACCCCGGTGAACGCGGGCCCCGGCGCCGGTCGATGGGCGGGGTCAGAAGTAGTGGCCCTGGTCGAGGTCCTCGATCAGGGTCGGGTGGACGGGGTCCCAGCCGAGGAGCTCGCGGGTCCCGGCGTTGGGCATCGTGATGTCGTAGGTGACGAACGGGAAGCCCTTGAAGTGGTCGGCGGCCTGCTCGGCGGGGATGCTCACGGCCGGGACGTCCAGGTGGCGGCCGATGGCCTCGGCGATCTCGCGGACCGGGATGCCCGGTTCGGCCGCCGCGTACAGCTGCGCGCCCGCCGGGGCCCCGTCCAGGGCCAGCCGGTAGAGGCGGGCGAGGTCGAGGGTGTGGACGGCGGGCCAGTGGTTGGCGCCGTCGCCGACGTAGCCGGACACGCCGGTGGCGCGGGCGATCTCGATCATCCGGGGGACGAAGCCGTGCCGGTCCCGGTCGCTGTGCGTGACCGGCGGGATCCCGACGAGCATGGACCGGACGCCGCGGCCGGCGAGTTCGGCGACCGCGCGGGAGCCGGCTGAGCGCGGGTTGCTGTTGATCGTCGCGTCGGTGGCCGCGTCGCCGGTGGGCGTGAAGCCGATGCCCATGAGCGTCTTGCCGGTGCCGGCCAGCACGTCGCCGAACGCCTGGACGACGGCGTGGTCGGCCGCGGCCGCGCGGGCGAAGGCTTCGGGGGCGACGCTGGCGTGGTCGAACGCGAGGTGGACGACGGCGTCGGCGCCGGCCGCGGCGTCGCGCAGCCCGTCGAGGTCGCCGAGGTCGCCGCGGCGTACCTGGGCGCCCAGCGCCTGGACGGCGGCGGCGGAGGCGTCGGAGCGGGCCAGGCCGGTGACCTCGTGCCCGGCCCGGAGCAGTTCCGGCACGACGGCGGATCCGATGTGGCCGCTCGCACCGGTGACGAAGACGCGCATGAGGACTCCCCTGCAAGTGATGTGACTCGGTACCGTCACCGTACCAGCAGTGACGGTACCAAGTAACATCACCTATGCTGTCCGCCATGGCCCGATGGGAACCGAACGCGCGGGAGCGGCTGGTGCGCGCCGCCATCGACCTGTTCGCCGAGCAGGGCTACGACGCCACCACCGTCACCGGGATCGCCGAGCGCGCCGGGCTGACCAAGACCACCTTCTTCCGGCACTTCCCCGACAAGCGCGAGGTGCTGTTCGCGGGCCAGGAGCTGCACAGCCGGGTCCTCGGCGAGGCGGTCGCCGCGGCCCCCGCGTCGGCCACGCCGCTGCAGGCCGTCGCCGCCGCCCTCGACGCCCTCGCCGCCACCTTCACCGACGAGCGCCGCGACTTCGCCGCCCGGCTCCTCGCCGTCATCGCCGCCAACGACGAGCTGCGCGAGCGCGCCGCGTTCAAGCACGACCAGCTCGCCGCCGCCATCGCCGGCGCGCTCCGCGAGCGCGGCACGCCCGGCCCGGCCGCTGGCCTCGCCGCCGAACTCGGCGTCCGCGCCTTCGACGACGCCTTCGCCCGCTGGTCCGACCCGTCCGTCCGGCGGACGCTCACCGATCTCGCGCGCGAGGCCCTCGACGAGCTGCGCTCCGCGCTGGCCGCGCTCGGCTAGGTGCGCTCCGCGCCGGCCGCGCTCGGCTAGGTGCCCGGCTTGGACATCAGTGCGTGCATCCTCGCCTTGACCGGCTCCGGCATCGCCCGGGACGCCGTCGTCTGCACCTTGTTGCGCGCCGAACCGGTGACGACGTGGTCCTTGCCCGCCATCAGCGCCTCGTAGGCCTGCCGCGCCACGTCCGCCGGGTCGTCCTTGCCGGCCTTGCCGAGCCGGGTGCCGAGCACCCCGGCCCGCTCGAAGAAGTTCGTCCGCGTCGGGCCCGGCAGCAGCGCCGTCACGGTGACGCCGGTGCCGTGCAGCTCATGGCGCAGCGCCTCCGCGAACGAGTACAGGAACGCCTTGGACGCCGCGTACGTCGCGAGATACGGGCCGGGGGACGTCGCGGCGATCGACGACGTGAACAGCACCCGCCCCGACCCCCGCCGGACCATGTCGTTCAGGACCAGCTTCGCCAGGTGGACCGCCGACCGGACGTTCAGGTCGACGAGGTTCAGCTCGTCGGCGAGCGCGTTGTCGCGCGCGAAGTCGCCGCCGACCCCGACGCCCGCGTTGATCGCCACCGCGTCCAGGGGGCGCGTGCCCACGGCCGCGTACAGCTCCTCGACGCCCTGCGGCGTCGCAAGATCCACCCGGACGGGCGTCGCGTCCCCCACGGCCTCGGCCGCCGCCGTGATCTCCGCGTTCTCCGCCGCCATGATCACATGAAGGCCGTGCCGGGCGAACTCGTCCGCCAGCGCCCGCCCGATGCCGGTGGACGCCCCGGTGACCAGCGCCAGCCGCGTCGAGTCCGTCATGGCCCTTCCTCCTGGAACGTCAGTCCTGCCCGCGGCCGGTGATCTTGTCGCGGACCCGGTCGGCCGCCGCCACCGCCGGACCGGCGGCCTTGAGGATCCCGGGCTTCGGCGGGGTGTTCGGGTGCGGGCGCGTCGGCGCGCGCTTCTTGCCCTGCTCGAGCTTCTCGCCGAGCCGCTCCGCCCGCTCGTCGGTGATGACCTTGCGCAGCGCCGGCCACACCTCGGTCTCCTCGAAGGCGATGTGCGCGCGGCCGGCGGTGATGAGGTTCGCGAGCAGCTCCTCGAACCGCGGCTCGCCCGCGTCCAGCCCGATCAGCTCGTTCAGCACCTTCTTCGCCGCCTGCTCCTGCTCGACGGCGCGGTCGGCGAGCCGGTCGCCCTCGGTCAGCAGCTCGCGCACCGTCGGCCAGAAGTACTCCTCCTCGACCGCCTCGTGCTTGGACTCCTCGATGATGAGCCGCTCCACCATCTTCTTGCGCAGCCGCAGCCCGTCCTCGCCGCGGACGGACGCCGCCGACGCGTTGGCCGAGCCGGCCTCCAGCTCGGTGAGCATCTGCTTGACCTCGGTGTGGTCGTCCGCCAGCACCGTGAAGACGTCGGTCATCGCTACCTCCTCGAAACCCGTGTCCGGGTTTCCCTGCCCCCACGTCCCCCGCCAAACGCGGTGGTACGTTCCGATCCGTGGAGCTTTCCTACGTCGTGACCGGTGGCGGGCGCGGCATCGGCCGCGCGATCGCCGAACGCCTCCTCGCCGACGGCGGGCACGTGGTGGTCGTCGACCTGGACCCGTCCGCCGTGGACTGGGCGACCGGCCCGCGCGTCTCCGCTGTCGCCGGCGACGTGCGCGACGAGGCCGTCGCGGCGCGGGCGGCGGACGCCGCGCAGGCCATGGGCACCCTCAAGGGCTGGGTCAACAACGCCGCCGTCTTCCGCGACGCCGCCGTGGACGTGCCGGGGGCGCGCGAGGTCATCGACGCGGTGGCGCTGAACTTCGACCCCGCCGTAGTGGGGTCGCTCACCGCGATCCGCCGCTTCCTGGACGCGGGCACGGGCGGCGCGGTCGTGAACGTGTCATCGCACCAGGCGGCGCGTCCCGTCCGGGGATCGCTCACCTACGCGACGGCGAAGGCGGCCGTCGAGGGCTTCAGCCGCGCCCTCGCCGTGGACTACGGCCCGCGCGGCGTCCGCGTGAACGTCGTCGCGCTCGGCTCGATCACCACCGCCCGCTACGAGGCGTTCCTCGCGGGCCAGGACCCCGCGTCCGCCGCGCGGATCGAGGACCAGATGCGCGCCCTGCACCCGGTCGGCCGCGTCGGCCGCCCCGACGAGGTCGCCGCGACCGTCCGCTACCTGCTCTCGGACGAGGCGAGCTTCGTCAACGGCGCCGTCGTCCCCGTCGACGGCGGCCGCTCCGTCCAAGGCCACGACCCCGAAGAAGCCTGACCCTCAGTCGTCCGTCTCGACGACGAACGTGCCGCGCCCGACGACGCCGTGCACGAGGCCCTTTTCGTGAAGGATCTCCAGGGCGGCGACGACCGTCCGGCGGGATACGCCGAACTCGTCGGCGAGGTTGCGCGAACTGGGCACCCGGCGGCCGGGCGGGTACGTGCCCGCCGCTATCCGGGATTCGAGCACGTCCGCGACCTGCCGGTACAGCGGCGTCGCGCCATCGAGGTCGATCGCGTCCACGCCATCCCACGCTAGGCGACCTGGGACAATGCTCGTCCACTAGGTACCAATGTGATCCACATGGATCCGGACGAGACAACTAGGGTCCAATTTGCTTACGCTGTGTCCGCACATAGAAACGCCCCGTCCGGACGCGCGACCGTCCGGACGGGGCTGGGACCGACCGCCCTGAGGAGGCGAACGATCCATGACTCCCGATGCTAGAGCGCGGCTCGAAGCGCTGGGCACGGTGTTGCGCGCGCACGGGCTGCGGGCGCGGATGACCCTGGACGGACTGCACGTCGAGAACCCGGAGGCGCCGGGGTGCTGCGCGGCGCATCCGGCGGACGTGATCGGCGTGCGGGCGCGCGAGGAGGACGGCGGGCGGCCGTGGTTCTTCACCTCGTGGTGCCATCCGATCGCGGAGGCCGACCAGGTCTCGGACGCGGTGCTGGCGCTGAAATCGCTGCTGAACGGGGAGCCGGGGGTGGAGCTGTGAGCCTCATGGTCGTCGTGGCGGCGGTGCTCGGCTTCGTGGCCGGGGGCGTGGCCTTCCTGGGCGCGTCGGTCACGGCGCCGACCACGCGTCCGCGGTACCAGGGCAGGCATCGCGCCGGCTTTTGATTCGGCGGGTCAGCAGGAGGTGGCGGCCTCTTGGAGGTCGCTGAGCGTCCGGCGCGCGAGGTCGCCGAAGTCGTCGGCGTTGGCCGTGTCGCTCCAGCGCTCGAAGGCGATCTTCATGGCGAGCGCGCCGAGTTCCGCGGCCACGCGGGCGGTCAGTTCGGGGACGCCGCGCCGCCGGAGCGCCTCGACCGTCGCGGCGGTGAGGGCGAGGCCCTTCAGCGCCTCGCGTTCCTGCAGTTCGGGGTGGGTGGCGATCACCGCCCGGCGGCGGACGGCGAACTCGCGGCGGTCCGGCGTGAAGGCTTCGCGGCCGACCGCGTCCATGGCGTTCGCCACCGCTTCGAGCGGGGTCGCGGCCGCCGGTGCGGCGGCGATGCCCTGGGCGAGGAGCCCGGTCATCGTGTCCCTGCCGAAGAGGACTTCCCGCTTGTCGGGGAAGTAGCGGAAGAAGGTGCTCTTCGTCAGGCCGGCGCGCTGCGCGATGTCGATCACGGTCGTGTTCTCGTAGCCGCGCTCCGTGAAGAGGTCGAGGGCGGCGGCGGCGAGCCGCTGCGGTGCGTTGGGCTGCCAGCGGGCCATGCGAACAGTGTACGGCACTTGGTCCCATCACTCGTGTACAGTGATAAGACCAAGTCCCATCACCATCGCTCACGGAGGTCCGTCATGAGCCGAGCCGTCATCTACGAGACGTTCGGAGGTCCCGAGGTACTGGAGTTGCGCGACGTCCCCGAGCCGCACGCCGGCCCGGGCGAGGTCCGCGTCCGCGTGACGACCGTCGGGCTGAACCCGATGGACTGGCTGCTCGCCGCGCGGCCCGACGCGGCGGCGCGGTTCGGCATCACCCTGCCGTCCGGCTTCGGGTCCGACTTCGCGGGCGTGGTCGACGAGGTCGGCGACGGCGCCGCGGGTTTCGCCGCGGGCGACCGCGTCTACGGCGGCGCGGTGGGGAGGACCGCCGCCGACTTCCTCGTGATCAAGGTGCCGACGGCGTCGCCGGAGATGCTCTGGCACACGCCGGACGGCATCAGCGACGAGGTGGCGAGCACGCTTCCGGTGGCCGGATTGAGCGCCGCGGCCGCTCTCGCGGCGATCGATCTGGGGTCCGGCGACACCGTCCTGATCGGCGGCGCGGCGGGCGGCGTGGGCGTGTTCACCGTCCAGCTCGCGAAGCTCGCCGGCGCCACCGTGATCGGCACCGCCTCGGAGGGCACCTTCGACTTCCTGCGGCGGCTGGGCGCCGAGCCCGTGACGTACGGTCCCGGGCTGGCCGACCGGGTCAGGGCACTGGCCCCTGAGGGCGTGACCGCCGCGACCGACCTGTTCGGCACCGAGACGGCCGAGGCCGCGCTCGCGCTCGGCGTCCCGCCCGAGAGGATCTCCACGATCGCCGCGGGGCCGACCCCTCCCGGCGGCGTGCGCGCGACCGGCGGCTTCGACGCGCGGCCGGACGCCCTGGAGCGCATCACCGGCGCGATCCTCGCCGGCGAGCTCACCGTGCCGATCGCGGCGACGTTCCCGATCGAGAAGGTCCGCGACGCCGTGGCGCTGCAGGCCGGACGGCACGTCCACGGCAAGGTCGTGATCACGCTCTGACGCCGGGATTTCGGGCTTCACCAGGGAAAACACGGGGGGTGGGGACGCCTGAGGGGGCCGTGCGGTTGCCATCGGACCCACACATGGCCACACGCCCCCATGTGTCCGCGAATACCGGTACAAAGAGGCATTCGCTGATCGACGAAAGGGGTTCCCGGGGTGAAGAGGCGCGTTGTGACGGGGGTCGTGGCCATCGCCGGAGCGGTGGCGGCGGGGCTGCTGGCGGCGGCGCCGGCGGAGGCCGCGAGCCCGGTGCAGATCTACCGGGTCTACTTCGACTCGCCCGGCAAGGACACGGGGTCGAACGCGTCGCTGAACGCCGAGTGGGTGCAGCTGTACAACACCTCGGCGTCGTCGAAGCAGCTCAAGGGCGTCACGCTGCGCGACAAGTCCGGGCACACGTACAAGTTCGGCTCGTTCACCATCAAGGGGCACAAGTCGGTCTACGTGCACACCGGGCGGGGGACGAACACCGCGACGCACCGGTACTGGGGCTCGAAGTGGTACATCTGGAACAACACCGGTGACACCGCCTACCTCCGCTACCCGAGCGGCGCGCTGGCGGACTCCTGCAAGTGGGGCAGCAGCGGCTCGTCCAAGTACTGCTGACACCGGGTACCGCTGACACCGGCGGCCCGCCCGGACGCGCCGTCCGGGCGGGCCGTGCCGGTTCACCGGCGTCAGGCCATCGCCTTCATGTTGGCCTCGATCACCGCGGTGGTCTCCTGCAACCGGTCCGTCGGGCTGAACTCGATCACCTCGGCGCCGCCGAACATCAGCGGGACGTGGCCGGGTGCCGCGTAGTAGGCGTCACCGGCGTGGAAGACCTCGTCGCGGTCGGCGTACCGGAAGATGATCTGCCCCTTGACGACGACGCCCCAGTGCGGGCACTGGCAGCGGTCGTCGGGCAGCCCCTGGAACAGGGCGGCGGGGTCGAAGTCGGCCTTGTCCGTCTCGTAGGCGACGGTGCAGCCGCCCAGGTCCGCGACGCGGACCTCGATCATCGGCTCGTCCACGGCGATCGGCGTCTCCTGCTTGCTCGTCCTCGGCATGGCGGCCTCCTTTCTCCTCACCCCCAAGGCGTGAGAAGCGGCGGCACGGTGTGAGATCGGGGGTCACACCGTCCACTTCTCCGGCGGATCCGGGTCGTAGACGCAGAACGCGCCGGTGCGGACGGACCGGTCGAGGTGCCGGCCGAGCGCCGGGTCGTCGCGGGCGATGCGCCGGACCGCGCCCCGGATGCGGGACGTGACCGCGGTGCGGGCGCGCTCGGCGGCGGACCCGGTGCGGCGGACCCGTCCGCCCAGCCCGTACGCGCTGGCCAGCGCCTCCAGCAGGGCTTCGCGTTCGGCGGCGCGGTCGGGGTCGCCCTCCAGCTCCCGCAGCCGCTCCCGGTAGGCGGCGCGGGCGGTGGCGTCGAGGACCTCGCCGGTGTCGGACGGCTCGTGCAGCCCGCCCGTCCCCGGGTCCGGCTCCGATGCCCGGTCCGGCGACGTCGCGGTGGCGAGGTCGAGGGCGGCGATCTCCCGGCCCGGCTCGGCCAGGAGTCTCGCCAGGTCGCGGAGGCCCTTGCCGTCGCGGAGCCGGGTCTCGACGCCCCTGTACCGGACGGTCCAGAACTCGCCCTCGCGCCGGAACACCGAACCACCGCCCGGCCCGCCCGGCGCGCCGCCCGGCGGGCCGCCAGACCGGTCGTCCAGCAGGTCGAGGAAGTGCGCGACCGGGCCCCGGACGGCCGCGCCGAACCCCTCGACCGCGTACAGGTCCCGGTACGGGGCCAGCCGGTCGCGGACCCAGGACGCCACCGGATGCGGCCCGGCCAGCGCGACCGTCTCGGCGACCTGCGCCAGCGCGGGCAGCCATTCGGAGTCGCGCGGCATGCCGGGCAGCAGCGGCGCGACCGCGTCCAGCCCCGCGCGGGCCTCGCCGGTGCGGCCGAGCTGCGCGAGCAGCAGCGTCCGGCTGATCCGGGGCCACACCCCGTCGGGCTCCAGGGAGTCGAGCGCGGCGAGCATCCCCGCGAGCCCGTCGCGGTCGCCGAGCGCGGCGAGCAGGCACCAGCGCTGCGTCTGGACGAGCAGGGACGCGTTCGCGCTGCCGGCCCGGGCGCCGATCGTCTCCGCCTCGCCGAGCGCGAGGCGGCACTCGTCGTAGCGGCCCTCCCGCAGCGCCCACATGCCCCGCCACAGCGGGACGAGCCACAGGTAGCGCGGGTGGCGGAGGGCGGCGGCGGCCGCACCGAAGGCCAGCGCGTCCGCCTGCGCGTCGGCCATCGCGCCCGTCTCGAGGTGCGCGACGAACCGGAGCCGGCGGCCGAGCAGCTCAAGCGGCGCGTTCCGCAGCCCGGACGCCAGCTCGATGATCTCGGTGGCGTGCGCGCGGCGGTCCGCGCAGTGGTCCGGCCCCGCCTGGGCGTCGCACAGCGCGGCGAGGGCGGCGGCGAGCGCGGTCGCGTCCCCGGACGCGCGGGCCAGCCGGACGGCCTCGGTGGCGAGCGCGACCCGTCGCGGGTCCGGTTCGAGCAGCGACGACGCGACCGACAGCCGCGCGGTGACCAGCGCGGACAGGTCGGGCCGGGTGGCCGGCAGCGCGGCGCGGGCCTCGGCGAGCAGGTCGAGTTGCGCGCGGTCCAGCATGCCGACCTCGAAGCCGAGCGGGCCCGCGCCGAGGACGAGCGCGGCGCGGGCGAGCAGGTCGGGCCGGTCCGCGGCGCGGGCGAGGCCGGCGGCGCGGTCCACGGCGGCGCGCGCGCCGTCGCGGTCCCCGGCGGACAGCCGCGCGTCGCCGAGCCGGAGGAGGACCTCCGCGCGCCGGACGCCCGCGGTGCCGCCGGCGGCGCGCTCGTACCAGCGGGCCGCGTCCTCGAACGCGAGCCGCGCGGCGGCGTGGTCGCCCGCCGTGACCGCCCGGTCGGCGGCGGCGCCGGCGTGCGCGGGCCCGGCGAGCGCCAGGTGGTGCGCGATCTCGGCGGCGTCGGCGTCCTCGCCGAGCGACCGGGCCGCCTCGGCGTGCAGCGCCTCCCGCTCCCCGGCCGGGAGGCAGTCGTGGACGGCGTCGCGGATCAGCGTGTGCCGGAACCGGCCGCCGTCGAGCAGCCCGGCCGCGGCCGCCTCGGCCAGGGCGGCGCGCAGCTCGTCCGGCGGCAGGCCGGCGAGCCGGGCGAGGGCGCCGCGCGGCGGGTCCGCGCCGAGGACGGCGGCGGCCGCGAGCACGGCGCGGGTCCGGCCGGTGAGCCGCGCCGCCCGCGCGGTGACGATCGCGCGGACCGACGCGGGCACCGCGTCGCCGAGGGCGCCCGCCCCGCCCGCGGCCCCGTGCCGGATCAGCTCGGTGACCAGCAGGGGGTTGCCGCCGGTCCGGCGCATGATCGTCCGGACGGTGCCGGGCTCCGGGTCCGGGCCGGCCGCGGCGGCGAGCGCGGCGACGTCCCCGGCGGTGAACGGCTCCAGCGCGGTCCACGCGCCGGACTGCAGCAGCGCCGCCCAGACGTCCGCGCGGCCCCGCCAGGCGGTCTCGTCCTCGCGCGCGGTGGCCAGGACGGCGACCGGCATCCGGTGCAGCGCGGGCTCCAGGTCCGCCAGCAGCCGCAGCGAGGACGCGTCCGCGTCGTGCAGGTCGTCCAGGACGATCAGCAGCGGGGTGCGCGCGGACGCCGCCTCCAGCACGTCGGCCAGGTCGAGCGGCAGCCGCCACCGGACGGTCTCGGGGTCGCCGGCCGGGATCTCGCCGCCCGCGAGGAGCGCGTCGAGGTACGGGGACGTCCCGGCGCCGGCGAGCGCGCGGACGACCGTCGCCCACGGCCGCAGCGCCGCCGCGCGGGGCGGGCAGGCGGCCCACACGACGCGGAGGCCGCCCGCGCGGGCGGCGGCCTCCTGCGCCAGCCGGGTCTTGCCCATGCCGGGCTCGCCGGTGACGATCAGCAGCCCGCCGCGCGAGGCGCGCGCGCCGTCCAGCGCGGCGCCGATGTCCTCCAGGACCCCGCCGCGGCCGACGAAGCGTGGCAGCGCGCAGATGGCCGTTCCCCCGGTTCCCAGTCTCGCATCCCGCCGCCGTCGACGGGAGGGATGCCCGGTGGGACGCGGCCCATCCGCGCAGGTCTCAGATGGTGCCGGCCTCCCGCAGCGACGCGATCTCTCCGCCGGACAGGCCGAGGAGGCCGCCGTAGACCTCCGCGTTGTGCTGGCCGAGGGACGGGCCGAGCGTGCGGACCTCGCCCGGCGTGCCGGACAGCTTCGGGAACACGTTGTGCATGGGGAAGTCGCCGAAGTCCGGGTGCGCCATCCGGATGATCGCCTCGCGGGCCTTGTAGTGCGGGTCGGCGAGCATGTCCTTCGCGCGGTAGGTGAGCCCGGCCGGGATGCCGTTCTCGTGCAGCAGCTCCAGCAGCGCGTCGGAGCTCTGGCCCGCCGTCCAGGCGCCGATCAGCTCGTCCAGCTCCTCGGCGTTGGTGCCGCGCGCGCCGTGCGTGGCGTACCGCTCGTCGTCGCCGAGTTCGGGACGGCCCATCAGCGCGGCCAGCCGGCGCCAGATCGTGTCGCGGTTCGCGGCGATGAGGACGGGCCCGTCCAGCGTGGGGTAGACGTTGGACGGCGCGATGTTCGGCAGCACGGACCCGGTACGTTCCCGCTGGTAGCCCGCGATCTCCCACTCCGGGACGAGCGACTCCATCAGCGCGAGCACCGCCTCGTAGAGGGCCGAGTCGACGATCTGCCCGCGGCCGGTGCGGTGCCGGGCGTGCAGGGCGACGAGGGTGCCGAGCGCGGCGAACGTGCCGGCCAGCTCATCGCCCAGCGAGATGCCCGCCCGGGACGGCGGCTTGTCGGGGTCGCCGGTGACGTACCGGATGCCGCCCATCGCCTCGCCGATCGAGCCGAACCCGGCGCGCGGCGCGTACGGGCCGTCCTGCCCGTAGCCGGTGACGCGGGTGACGATCAGCCCAGGGTTCTCCCTCTGCAGGTCGGCGGGCGCGAGGCCCCAGCGCTCCAGGGTGCCGGGACGGAAGTTCTCCACCAGCACGTCCGCCTGCGCGATGATCTTCCGGGCGAGGGCCTGGCCCTCTCGCGTGCGCAGGTTCAGCGTGACCGACTTCTTGTTGCGGGCGAGGATCGGCCACCACAGCGACATGCCGTGCGGCTTCTCCCGGCCCCACTCGCGCATCGGGTCCCCGGACCCCGGCGGCTCGATCTTGACGACCTCGGCGCCGAAGTCGCCGAGCAGCTGCCCGCAGAACGGGCCGGCGAGCAGCTGACCCATCTCCACGACCCGGAGGTCTCCGAGCGCACCTGTCATCGTTCTTCCTCCGTCTCGTCCGCGCCGGTCAGGTTGGCCGCGGCGGCGCGGATGTGGGCGCGCATCACCGACTCGGCCCAGTCGGGGTCGCGGGCGGCCAGCGCGGCGACCAGCTCGCGGTGGTGGTTCATGCTGCGGGCCATCGCGCCGGCGTCGTACCGGCGGAACGTCCCGACGATCAGGGGGGCGTGCATGACCGACGTCAGCATCGCCGGGAGCCGCCGGTTGCGGGACGCGTCGATGACGGCGGCGTGGAACAGCGAGTTCAGCTGCGCGACGCGGGTGAAGTCGCCCGCGGCGACCGCCGCCTCCATCGCGTCGCACTGGCCGAGCAGGCCGGCGAGGACGTCCTCGCCGGGCGCCGTCCGGGCCGCGCGCGCGGCCGCGTAGGGCTCCAGCAGCGACCGCAGCTCGAAGATCTCCTCCAGGTCCCGCCGCGTCCACTGGACGACCCGCGCCCCGCGGTGCGGCAGGACCTCGACGAGCCCGTCCGCGCCGAGCCGCTGCAGCGCCTCGCGGACGGGCGTGCGCGACAGCCCCAGCGTCTCGGCCAGCTCCGCCTCGCCGAGCCGGCTGCCCGCCGCCGCCTCGCCGGACAGGATCATCCGGCGGACCGCGTCGTACGCCGCGTCGGTCGCCCGCGCCATCGCGCCTCCCTCGCTGTGATTGCATGCAATATAGTCACATCAGGGTCAAAACTCGCAAGCCGGAGGCAAAGTTGCATACAACAGTCCTCGAAGTGGGCCCCCGCGACGGGCTGCAGAACGAAGACCGCGTCCTCGCCCCGGACGACCGGATCGCCTTCATCGCCCGCTGCGTGGACGCGGGCGCCCGCCGCATCGAGGCCGTCTCGTTCGTCAACCCCAAGCGCGTCCCGCAGATGGCGGGCGCCGAGGAGGTCATGGCGGGCGTCCCGCGCCGCGACGGCGTCTCCTACAGCGGGCTCGTCCTCAACCGGCGCGGCCTCGACCGCGCCCTCGACGCCGGGGTCGACGAGGTGAACGTCGTGCTCGTCGCGTCCGACACGTTCTCCGTGCGCAACCAGGGCAGCACCATGGCCGAGATGCTGGACGCCTGGGACGGCATCGCCGCCGCCGCGCACGACGCGGGCGTCCCCGCCGGGGTCACGATCGCGGTCGCGTTCGGCTGCCCCTTCGAGGGCGAGACGCCGCCGGAGCGCGTCGCCGAGATCGCGCGCCGCGCGCACGCCGCCGGCGCCTTCGAGATCGCGATCGCCGACACGATCGGCGTCGGCGTCCCGGCGCAGGTCCGCGACCTGACCGCGCGCGTCCGCGAGGCCGCCCCCGGCACGCCGCTGCGGTTCCACTTCCACAACACCCGCAACACCGGCTACGCCAACGCGCTCACCGCCGTCGACCTCGGCGTCACCACCCTCGACGCGAGCACCGGCGGCTTCGGCGGCTGCCCGTTCGCGCCCGCCGCCACCGGCAACGTCGCGACCGAGGACCTCCTCTACGCCCTCCACCGCTCCGGCGTCGAGACCGGCATCGACATGGCGGCCGTCGCCGAGACGGGGGCCTGGCTCGCCGACCTTCTCGGCAAGCCCGCCCCCGCCCTGATCGGCCGCGCCGGCGGCTACCCCTGACGCCCGTCCCGGGTCAGCGGCGGGCCTTGGCGACGGGGAAGCGGGCGAGGTCCGTGCCGAGCGTGATCCGGCCCCGGTAGCGGGCCTTGCGGGCGCTGCGGTCGGCGGCCTTCTGCCAGGCCGCGTCCGACAGGACCGCCGGGTCCGCCGGCGTTATGTGGCTGATCACGACGTGCCGGGCGTCCGCCTCGACGCCGACCGCGCCCAGCTCGCCCACCTCCGTGTGGACGGCGCCGATGTGCTCCACGACCGCGGGCGGGTAGCCGATCGCGGCGACCGCGTCCCGGTGGAAGGCCTCGTGGACGAGGACGTCGGCGCCCGCCGCCAGCCGCGGGACGTTCGGCGTGCGGGCCGTGTCGCCGGAGAAGACGATGACGCCGTCCTCCGTCTCGATCCGGTACGCGAGCGCCGGGAACACCGGGCCGTGCGGGACGAGGATCGCGGTGACCTTCAGGTCGTCGTTCTCCATCACCGGGAACGGATCCATGCGCGGCGCCGTGTTCGACGCGCTCGCCCCGGCCGACGCGGGCGGCTGGATCTCGTGGACCCGGACGTAGTCCGCCGGGTCGCTGCCCATGTGCTCGGCGATGAAGCCGTTCGTGGAGTAGGCGAACGCCGCGTTCGACAGCCGCAGCAGCGCCGCGACGCCGGGGACGGGATCGTCCGCGCCGACCCAGTGGGAGCCGGGCGGCGGGCCGTCCGGCAGCCGTCCCGCCGAGCCCGGCCCGTACACCTCGATCGGCTTCTGGAATCCCTGCTTGCCCACCACACCGGCGCTGAGCAGCGGGAACGAGAACAGGTCCACGGTGTGGTCGGCGTGCAGATGCGTCACGAAGATCCCCGCGAGGGACGGCATCGACAGCCCGGCCCGCATGAACTGGGTGACGGCCCCGCGCCCGGCGTCGATCACGTAGGTGCGGCCGTTGACGACCAGCGCGGACGCGATGCCGGTCCGGGCGGCGAGCGGCGGCGGCCCGCCCGCGGTGCCGAGCAGGACGAGCTCCGTGCCGCGATGGCCGGGCTGCCGCCCGCCGGGCGCGGCCTGCGCGGCAGGTGCGGCGAGGCCCGCGAGCGCCGCAGCGCCGCCGCCGAGAACGGCGGCCCGGAGGACCGTCCGTCGCCCGGCGGCGCGGGGAGCCGGGGCGGCTCCTTCGGAGGGGTGTTCGGCGGGGTGTTCAGCGGGGTGGGATGCGCAGGTGCACACGGGTACCAACCTTCGGCCGACGGATGCTGCCCGGCGTGGTGCGTTCGCTCAGGTCAGGGGGATCCACCAAAGGAAGCAGAGGCCGCGGGCGCGCCACCAGACCGCGGGTGATCGTTATTCCGGATGCCCGCCATCGACGGGATGGATGGCTTCGCGCCCCCGGCCCCCGGCGACGCCGGGCATCCGCCGCACGGATGATCGGCATCCAGCGAATCTATTTCTCAAATCAGGCCGCCCGTCGCCACATTAGGGGCCACTGCGGAGCGGAGAACCGCTCCCCACCAAGGAGCACCCCTGTGAACCCACCCTCACGGCGTTCCGGCGGCGGGACGCTCGCCGCCGCCTGCCTGGCGATCATGGTGTCGCAGATCGCCAACGTCGTCCCGGCGCCCATCAACGGCACCATCCAGGAGTCCCTCGGCGCCGACGGCGTCGCGCTCGCCTGGGTGACCTCGGCGTTCCTGCTGCCGACCGCCATCCTCGAGCTGTCCTTCGGCGTGCTCGGCGACCTGCTCGGACGGCGCCGCGTCCTCATCGGCGGCACCGCCGTCCTCGCCGCCGGCGCGCTGGTCTCCGGGTCCGCGCACAGCGTCCACCAGCTCTGGGCCGGGCAGGCGCTCGCCGGCATCGGCGCGGGCGCGCTCATCCCGACCTCGCTCGCCATCGCCGTCGCCGGCGCGGCCACCGCCGAGCAGCGCTCGCGCGGCGTCGCCACCTGGACGCTCAGCATGTCGCTCGGCACCATGCTCGGCGTCGTCGTCAGCGGGGCGCTCGCCGAGAACGTCTCCTGGCACGCGTCCTTCTACCTCGTCGCGCCGCTCGCGCTGCTGAGCCTCGCGGTGACGGCCCTGTTCGCGCGCGAGTCGAAGTCGCCCGAGGGACGCTCGCTGGACTGGCCTGGCCAGGCGGCCGTCGCCGTCGGCATGTTCGCGCTGCTCTACGGGATCGTCGAGGGCGCCGGGGTCTCCTGGACGTCGCCGAAGACCCTCGTCGCGCTGGTCGCCGGCGTCGCCGGGCTCGTCGCGTTCGTCCTGATCGAACGGCGGGTCGCCGCGCCGATGCTGCACCTCGCCGTGTTCCGCGTCCCGGCGTTCTCCGCCGCCGCGGGCGCCGCCGTCATCGGCATGTTCTCCTTCCTCGGCAGCGTCTACGCGCTGAGCATCCGGATCGGCGCGCTGCAGCACAAGACCGGCATCCACGCCGCGGTGTTCTTCGTCATCCTGCAGGGCGTGCCGTGCCTGCTCGGCCCCGTCCTGCCGCGCATGATGCGGCGGTTCGGCGCGCGGCGCCTCGTCACCGGCGGCCTGCTCCTGCTGTCGGCCGGCGAGTTCTGGCTCGCGGCGCTGCCCGTCGGGAACGCGTCCCTCGCCGTCCACGTCGGGCCGCTGCTGCTGGAGGGCATCGGCTTCCTGTTCATCGTGTCGGCGATGACGTCCGCGGCGATCGACGCGGTGCCGCTGTCCTACACGGGGATGGCGAGCGCGGCCATCAGCACCGCCCGCGACTTCGGCATGTGCGTCGGCCCGTCCATCGTCAGCGCGGTCGCGCTCAGCGCCGCCACCGGCGCCCTGCCCGGCCGGCTCGCGTCGGCGGGGACGCCCGCGCCGCAGGTCGCCGCCGCGACCGCCGCCGCCGACAAGGGCGGCCCGTTCGCCGTCCTCGGCATCCCGGGGCCGCCCGCCGAGGCCGCCCTCAACGCGCTGGCGCACGGCTTCTCCGTCGGCCTCGTGCTGTGCGCGGCCGCGTCGCTGCTCGCCGCGCTGGCCACCGCGCTCTGGCTCCGCGAGTCCAGCGAGCGCGCCGTGCTCGCCGAGGTCCCCGCCGCCGCCTGAGCGGGACGGGCGCGGTCCCGATGGCCGGATATGCCAGAACCTGGTCATGGCGGTCATCGGGCACGCCCGCGACAATGGAGGCATGTCCGCTTCGCACCGTGTCGTCATCGCCGTGTTCCCCGACGTCGACCTCCTCGACGTCACCGGGCCCGCGGAGGTCTTCGCGGTCGCGAACCGGGAGATGTCCGGCGGCACGCCCTACCGGGTGCTGCTCGCCGGGCCGGACGGCGGCCAGGTGCGCACCAGCGCCGGCGTCCGGCTCGCCACCGACCTGACGTTCGAGCAGGTCGGCGACCGGGTCGACACCCTCGTGGTGCCCGGCGCCGTGGACCGCGCCGGCGCGCCGGTGATCGACCCGGACCTGGTCCGCTGGATCGTCGGCACCGCCCGGCACGCCCGCCGCGTCGCGTCCGTCTGCGTCGGCGCGCACCTGCTCGCGGCGGCCGGCCTGCTGGCGGGCCGGACCGCCACGACGCACTGGGCCACCGCCGACCGGCTCGCCGCCGACCACCCCGACGTCGTCGTGGACCCCGACCCGATCTACGTCCGGTCCGGGAACGTGTGGACGGGCGCCGGGATCAGCGCGTGCATGGACCTCGCGCTCGCCCTCGTCGCCGAGGACCACGGCGAGCGCCTCGCGCTGAAGGTCGCGCGGCAGCTCGTCATGTACCTCAAGCGGCAGGGCGGGCAGAGCCAGTTCAGCGTCCCGCTGTGGCAGGCGCCCGCCGAGCGCCGCGACATCGACGAGCTGCGCGCGTGGATCACCGCGAACCCGTCCGCGGACCTGTCGGCGGCGGCGCTCGCCGACCGGATGTGCCTCAGCGAGCGGCACTTCACCCGCGTCTTCCGCCGCGAGACCGGCGCCACCCCGGCGGCGTTCGTCGAGGCGGCGCGGGTGGAGGCGGCGCGCCGGCTGCTGGAGGGCACCGACGAGCCGCTCGACCGGGTCGCCGCCGCGTGCGGCCTCGGCTCGGTGGAGACGCTGCACCGGGCGTTCAGGCGGCGCCTCGGCACGACCCCGGCGGCCTACCGGCGGCGGTTCCGCACCGCCGCCTGACCTCCCCTTCTCCGCGTACCGGCCGGTCAGGCCGGTGCCCGGCCCTGCCCGGATTCCGATTCCCCGAACGCTCCAGGAGGACGAGATGACCGTTTCGACGACCCTGCGCGACGTGATCGGCCTGGACGGCGCGCCGCCCGCGCTGTCCACCGCCACCCTGATCATGATCGACTTCCAGAACACCTACCGGACCGGCGTCATGGCGCTGCCCGGCGCCGACCGGGCGCTGGAGGCCGCGTCCCGGCTGCTCGACCGCGCCCGCGCCGCCGGGACGCCGGTGGTGCACGTCGTCAACGACGGCGGTGAGGGCAGCCCGTACGACATCCGCGCCGAGATCGGGCGGATCGCCGACCCCGTCGCGCCCCGCGACGGCGAGACGGTCGTCGTGAAGGGGTTCCCGAACTCGTTCCACGACACGGATCTGCTCGACGTGCTGCGCCGCCTCGACGCCGGGCCCGACCTGATCCTGGCCGGTTTCATGACCCACATGTGCGTCCAGTTCACCGCCCAGGGCGCCTTCAACCTCGGCTACCGGCCGACCGTCGTCGCGGAGGCGTGCGCGACGCGTCCGCTGGCGGGCCCGGACGGCGCGCCGATCGCGGCGGACGCCCTGCACGCCGCGGCCCTCACCACGATCGGCGACCTGTTCGGCCTGGTCGCCCCCCGCGTGACCGACCTGCCCGCCTGACCCGTGCCGTCGCGCCGGCCCGTCCCGCCGGGGACGGGCCGCCGGTGCGGAGGCCCCCGGCGCGCGGGGCGGCACGGCGCGTGGCGCGGGGGCGGGCCCAGGCGGAGCGGGCGCCCGGGCCTGTGGTGCGGGGGCCTAGCCCGGGCGGAGCGGGCGCCCGGGCGCGTGGTGCGGGGGCCTAGCCCGGGCGGAGCGGACGCCCGGGCGCGTGGGGGCGCTGAGACCGGACGGCCTCAGGCGCGCGAGGGGCGGGCGATCGTGAAGCGGTCGACCTCGGTGCCGTTCTCGGCCAGCGCCCGCACGGACAGCGTCGAGGTCCGGCCGCGCGGCGCCGGCGTCACGTCCACGCGGATGAACGAGTAGCCGGTGAACCGCACCCGCGACCACTGCACCGTCTCCGGCACCTTGTTGCCGCCCTTGTCCCACACGTAGGTGGCCACGGAGTCGAGCGGCTTCTCGTTGCCCTCGTAGGAGTCCGGCACCGGGAAGCTGTAGAGGCTCCTGCCCGCGCCGCCCGCCGTCACGTACACGACGCCGTCGCTCTCCGGACGGGCCGTGCCGCCGATCGGCACCTGCCTGCCGACCGCGTTGCCCTTGATGGCGTCGGTGCGCTCGTAGACGTGGTTGTGGCCGTTCACCACCAGGTCGACCTGGTACTTCTCGAACAGCGGCACCCACGCGTCGCGCGCGCCGCCCTCCGAGGCGTGCTGGTTCGTCGTGGAGAACGCGCAGTGGTGGAAGAACACCACGATGAAGTCGATGCCGCGCCGCGCCCGCAGCGACTTGAGCTGCGCCTCCAGCCACGCCGTCTGCTTGCCCTTGGAGAGGCCCTGGTTCGCGGGGATCTCGTAGGAGACGTCGTTGGCGTCCAGCGAGATGACGGCGGTGTTGCCGTAGACGAACGTGTACACGCCCGGCAGGTTCTTCGGGTCTGGACCGTTCCCGGGAAGCTGGAACCGGGCCTCCTCGCCGCCGTACCCGTTGGGCGAGAACCAGGCCTCCATGTCGTGGTTGCCGTACCCGACCATCCACGGCACCTGCTTGGCGACCGTCTCGGTCTGGGCGAGGAACTGGTCCCACGTCCGCACGTCGAAGCTGTCGCCGGCCTGGCCCGACCCGGACGGGTCGGCGTAGCAGATGTCACCCGCGTGCAGGTGGAACGCGGGGTTCTGGCCGAGGATCAGGCTGTCGTTCGCGAGCGCGTGGTAGCTGACGCCCTGGTCGCCGAACGCCGTGAAGGTGAACTTCGACGACCGCGCTGGGGCGGTGGTGAACGTCCCGATAGTCCCGGCGAGGTGGGAGCTCGCGGGGTCGAAGCCGTCGTGCCCGACGCCGTAGTAGTAGGTGGTGCCGGGGTGCAGCCGGTCGAGCTGTACGTGCAGGTAGTACTGCGTGTAATCGGGGCTCGACCCGACTCCGGCCGGGGTGTGGAGGCTGCGGACCTCCGCCTGGATGCGCTGCGAGAGGTTCCACGGGTGCGTGCCGATGCGCAGGAACGGCTTCTTCACCGGGACGGGGACCTGCCAGGACACGGTCATCTGCGTCCGCGGGTCGGCGCCGAACGCCAGGTGCCGGCCGATCGGCGCGACGAGCGAGCCGTCGACCTGCTCGGGGGACGGGGCGAGGAGCCGCGGGGCGGCCGGGGCCGCCGCGTTGGCGTTGCCGGTGAGCAGGCCGCCGGCGGCGAGGGAGCCGGCGGCGACCGCGCCGCCGCGCAGCAGGCCGCGGCGGGAGAACTTCGAGTGGAGGTATTCGTGCTGCTCGGCCATGCTCATGCGCTCGGCGAGCCGCTGGGGGATGCCCATGCGAGGAGTGTTCACGTTCGTTAGGGTGACGAACGATGCGTGCGCGCGGGCGTACACGACATGAACGCAGGGCGTACGGCCTCCGGCGAAAGGATCACCGTTACATGGAGGCCAGGACGTAGGTCCAGAAGACGATCTGGATCGTCAGGATGGCGGCGCCGAGAATGGTGATCCCGGGCGGCATCCGGTGGGCGGGGCGGGGGTCAGCTCGCCTGGGGTACCAGGGAGAGCCCGGCCCTGCGGGCCCGTTCGACGCTGTCATGGAGGGCCTCCTCGATCTGCCGCGCCCGCTCGGCCAGGTCGTCGATCTCGGCGATGGCCAGGTCGTCGCGGACCGTGCGGGCCAGCAGGTCGCGGTAGTCGTCGGTGTCCTCGGCCAGGTTTCGGAGGGCGCGCAGTTCGAGCAGCGCCTGGTCGGCGGCCCGTGTGCGCGCGGCGTAGCGTTCGAGCGCCTCGACGCGCTTGGTGACCGACTCGGCCGCGAGGTTCAGCGCCTTGCGCTGGGGGCGCAGCGCCTCGACGACGCGCGGCGTGCTCAGCCCCATCGTCTTCTGCTCCAGCTCGGCGTTCAGCCGGGACAGCTCGGCGAGCGTCCGCGCGACGTCCCAGAGCTGCCGGGGCAGGGTCACCGTGTTCCGCACCTCGTCCAGCAGGCCCTCCCGGTTCACCTCGGACCCGATCACCCCGGCGACGGCCGCCTGCGCGCGGTCGAGAAGGGCGAGCGCGGGGCCGTCGAGTTCCTCGGGACGGACGTAGCCGCCGGTGTGGCGGCGGATCAGTTTCGGCAGTTCCGGCTCGCCCGACCGGACGAGGACGACGATGAAGGCGATGACCTGCAGCGGGACGCCCCACAGGAGGTTGAAGGCGAGCCCGTAGGAGCCCCAGACGGCGATGGGGGCGATGACCGCGGCCTCCGCGGCGACGCCGACGATCTTCGCCCGTTTCCCGTACTGCCAGCAGGCGAGGACGGGCAGGTAGACCCAGATCGGCGCCTGCGACGCGGCCAGCACGGCCGTCGAGAGGCCCCGCCCGCCGAAGCGCGGGCGGGGCGGCGGCGTGGACGGACGCGGCAGCAGCCGCGCGTTGGCCGCGAGGACCTCGCGCGCCCCGTCGGGGATGTCCGGATCGAGCACCACTCGTGGCGTCACACGGAGATCCTCCACGAGCCGATCAGCCGTCCACAAGCGGATAGCCGATTGTGGAAAAACCCGCGCGTCAGCCGGGAAGGGCCAGGTGGCGCGGGTTGGCGACGGTGAGCTTGTCGACGAGGGAGGCGCGGATCGCGCCGACCACCTCGTCGCGGCGGTCGTCGAGGGTGCCCTCGCGGATCGCGGCCGCCAGGTCGGCGTCGGACTCGCAGCCGAGTTTCCGCAGGCGGGCGGCGTGCGCGGCCTGGTGGGCCTCGCCCAGCAGCAGCTCGCGGCGCGCGATGCGCAACGCGGACGCGGCGACGCGGGCATGGAAGCGCAGCCGCTCGTCGGGCTGCTCCGCCTCCAGCAGGAACGCGCCGACGGCGTCGATCAGCGCGGACGCGCCGGGCCGGTCGTGCGGTGCCGGGCCGTCCGCGGCGCCCGGTGACGCGGCGAGCGGGTCCTCGACGGTGACGGGCGACGTCAGGCCGAGCGCGAGCAGCATGTCGTGCTCCTGCTCGCAGACCTTCCGTCCCAGCACGGCGTACTCGATGGACGCGTCGGAGCCGCTGAGGAAGCGTTCGGCCTGGTGGCGGCACAGGATCCCCCAGCGGAGCGTGCCGTACACCTCCCACCAGCGCAGTTCGTCCGGGGTGGGCGGGGTGCCGCCGGCGTCGGCGTAGCCGGCGAGCAGGTCCTCGCGGGAGCCGAACCCGCCGGCGGGGTGCGGGGACCCGAACCGCCACGCCTTCACGCACAGCCAGCCGAGGTCCTCGGCGGGGTCGCCGACGTGGGTGAGCTCCCAGTCCAGGACGCCGGTGACGCCGTCCGGCGCGATCATCAGGTTGCCGTTGCGGAAGTCGCCGTGCACGACGGTGCGGCGGCCGGACGCGGCGGGCCGGTTCTCGCGCAGCCACCGCAGCACCAGCTCGACGGCGGGGCGCGGCTCGTCGAACGCCGCGTAGTAGGCGGTGATCGCGGCGAGCGGGTCGTCGTCCGGCAGGCCGGGGACGGGCTCCATCGTGTGCAGGCGGGCGAGGACGCCGCCGAGGTCGCGGGCCAGCCGGGGCCGGACGGCGGCGAACGCCTCGTCGCGCAGCAGCCGGCGCGGGATCGTCTCCCCGGCCAGCCGCTCCATGATCAGGAACGGGGTGCCGGCGAGGTCGTCGCCGTGGTCGACCAGGGACGGGACGGGGACGCCGGCGCGGGCGGCGGACGCCAGAAGCGCGGCCTCCCGCGCCATCGCCTCCGCGTCGGGCGAGGACGGCGGGTCGCGGCGCAGGATCAGGGCGCGGCCGTCCGCGTCGAACGACCAGGTCTCGCGGCTCGCGCCGCCCGACAGCCGGTGCAGGTCCGCGACGTCCGCGCCGAGCCGGGCGGCGAGCGCGGACTCCAGCGCGGTCATGCGCGGGCCGCGCGCTGGGCGGCGGCGAGGTCGCGCAGCGGGTCGCTGCCGCGGGTGTCGGCGTACTCCTCGATGCGCGCGATGCGCCCGGCGCCGTCCACGGTGACGAACAGGCACGCGGCGATCTCGAGGGGCGACCCGTCCGGGAGGGTGCCGCGCAGGACGTGCCGCTGGACGTACCCGCCGGGCAGCGCGTCCCGGCGGATCTCCTCGTAGCGGAAGTCGCCGAGGTTGCGCGACAGCCAGCGCAGCGTGCGGAGGTTGTCGTCCACGCTCTGCTCCGAACCGCCGCCGGGGCCGGGGCCGTTGTGCCAGATCAGCGCGCCGGGCGCGTAGAGGGAGCGGAGCGTGTCGACGTCGCCGCCGGTGATGGCGGCGATGAAGCGGTCGGCGAGTTCCTCGTGCACGCGGGTCTCCTTCAGGGGAGTCAGGGGGACTCAGGGGTGGGGCGCAGACCGAGGGCCCGGACGTTGAGGGCGTCGAGGGTGTCCAGGAGCCGTTCGGTGTCGGACGTGTCGTCGCCTTGGACGAGCCAGAGGTACAGCGAGTGGTCGACCATCGCGGCCAGCGCGCGCGCCGTCATCTCCGGGTCGAGGTCAGAGTCGACGAGCCCGGCGCGCTGCCAGCGCTCGATCGCCCGCGCGGACCGTCCGACGGACTCGGCGCGGTGCTTGCGCCGCATCTCCTGGAACTCCTCGTTGAACGTGGAGACCTGCTCGATGATCGCCATCATCTTGGCGTTGCGCCGGTACGCCTCGTAGTAGGCGCGGTTGGCGCGGCGGACGCGCACCGCGGGCTCGGTCGAGGCTGAGGCGCTGCCGGGGGCGGAGTCGGTGTCGGCGCCGGGGCCCAGGGAGGGCCGCGTCATGTCCTCGAACAGCCGGTCGGCGACCTCCAGGAAGACGGCCTCCTTGGACGGGAAGTACGTGTAGAAGGAGCCGTAGGCCACCTTGGCGTGCCGGGCGATGTGCGCGACCCGGGTGTCGAGGAAGCCGCGCTCCTCGAAGACCTCGCGGGCCGCGGCGATCAGGCGCTCCCTGGTGCGGGCGCCGCGCTCGGTCAGCGGCGCCTGCGGGTTCTCGCCGGCACCCGTGTCCGCCATGCCGTGGTTCCTTTCGCCGGGGGCCGCCGCCCCGCCGGGGGTTGACAAGCCGATGTTCGCAGGAACAGTATCCGAGCATCGAGCAAGTTGATATGACTGTCAAGTCAACTTCGGGGAGGCGCCGGTGCGGCCATGCTGATCAGCGACATCGTCGAGTACGCGTCGCGCAAGCACCCGGACCGCGCCGCGCTCCGGTTCGAGGACCGGGTGATCGGTTACGCGGAGCTGCGGGACCGGGTCCGCCGGGCCGCCAACGCGCTGCGGACCATCGCCGAGCCCGGCGACCGCGTCGCCGTCCTGTCGGGCAACCGGCCCGAGTACATCGACCTCTACTACGGCGTCCCCGCCGCCGGGATGGCGCTGACGTTCCTCAACCACCGGCTCCACCCGTCCGAGATCACCGCGCTGGTCGAGCACGCGCAGGCGTCCGTGCTGGTCGTCAGCGGCGAGTACCTCGACGCCATGGCCGAGCACCGGCACGAGATGCCCGGCGTCAAGGTCGTCGTCGGCCTGGACGGCGGCGGCGACCGCGGCTACGCCGACCTGGTCGCGGCGGCGCCCGCCACCGAGCCGCCCCGCCCCGACGAGGACTCCATCGCCTGGCTCGTCTACACCAGCGGGACGACCGGCACGCCCAAGGGCGTCATGCTCAGCCACCGCAACCTCGCCACCGGCGTGATCAGCTCGGCGTCCCAGTGGGAGATCCCCGACGGGAGCGTGTTCCTGTTCTGCTTCCCGCTCTGCCACGTCGGCGGGTACGCGGTCCTCGTCAACCACCTGCGCTCGGCCACCGTCGGGATCGTCCGGTCCTACGACAACGAGACGTTCCTGCGCCTCGTCGCCGACTGGAAGGTCACCCAGACCGGCCTCGCCCCGACGATGATCGCGTTCCTGCTGGGCCACCCCGGCATCGAGGACCACGACCTCGGCACGCTGGAGGCGATCGGGTACGGCGCGTCCGCCATCCCCGCCGAGGTGCTGCGGCGCGGCATGGACGTCCTCGGCTGCGACTTCTACCAGGGCTTCGGCATGAGCGAGCTCGGCGGCAACATCCTGTACTTCGGGACCGCCGAGCACCGCCGCGCCGCCGCCGGCGAGACCCACCTGCTCGCCGCCGCCGGACGCGTCATGGACCTCGCCGACATCCGGATCGTCGACCCCGACTTCAACGACGTCCCGCCCGGCGAACCCGGCGAGATGGTCGTCCGCTGCGACCAGGTGATGCGCGGCTACTGGCGCGAACCCGAGCTGACCGCCGAGGCGTTCCGGGACGGCTGGTTCCGCACCGGCGACGTTGTCCGCCGCGACGCCGAGGGCATGGTCTACATCGTGGACCGCATCAAGGACATGATCATCACGGGCGGCGAGAACGTCGCCTCCCGCGAGGTCGAGCAGGTCCTGTACCGGCACCCCGACGTCGCCGACGCGGCCGTCTTCGGCGTCCCCGACCCGCGCTGGGGCGAGGCCGTCTGCGCCGCCGTCGTGCTGCGGCCCGGCGCGTCCGCCGCGCCCGGCGACGTCATCGCCTTCGCCCGCGAGCACCTCGGCGGCTACAAGGTCCCGCGCCGCGTCGAGGTGGTCGACGAGCTCCCGCGCAACGTCGCGGGCAAGGTCCTCAAGCGCGATCTGCGCACCCGCTACGCCGCTCCCCTCTGAAGGAGGCACCCCGAATGCCCGCGAACAAAGAGTTCGAACTCGGTGGGATCAACCACCTCGCGCTCGTCTCGTCCGACATGCAGCGCACGATCGACTTCTACTCCGGCGTGCTCGGCATGCCGCTGATCAAGACCCTCGACCTGCCCGCCGGGATGGGGCAGCACTTCTTCTTCGACTGCGGCGGCGGCGACTGCGTCGCGTTCTTCTGGTTCCCGGACGCGCCCGACGGCGTCCCCGGCATCTCCGCGCCGAAGACCCGTCCCGAGCAGGGCGAGCTGCTCAGCGCCGTCGGGTCGATGAACCACGTCGCGTTCCACGTCCCCGTCGAGAAGTTCGAGGAGTACCGGACGCGGCTGCAGGAGAAGGGCGTCGAGGTCAGCCCGATCCTCAACCACGACGACAGCGAGTGGGGTGTCGCGCCGACGTTCGACGACGGCGTGTTCGTCCGCTCGTTCTACTTCCAGGACCCCGACGGGATCCTCCTGGAGTTCGCCTGCTGGACCCGCACCTTCGACGAGTCCGACGTGTCGCACGCGCCGAAGACCGCCGCCGACCGCACCGCCACCAAGGAGAAGAGCAATGCCGCGCCTGCGTGAGATCCCCCGCGCCGAGGTCACCGACGAACGCATCCTGTTCTTCTACGACCACCTGTTCGCCCCCGACCGGGACCCGGCCGTCGACCACGGCACCGCGACCGGCTCGCCCGGCGACTGGTGGACGGTGTTCGCGCAGGACCCCGACGTGTTCAAGCACGCCGTCCGCGGCTTCGCCCTCTACCGCAACGCCTCCCTCGACCCCGTCCTGCGCGAGCTCGGCCAGTGCCGGGCCGGGTGGGCGCGCGGCAGCCAGTTCGTGTTCTCGCAGCACTGCAAGCAGATGCGGGCGCTCGGCATGTCCGAGGACAAGATCGAGTCGATCCCGCACTGGCAGACCGCCGACTGCTACTCGGAGCTGGAGCGCGCCGTCCTCGCCTACACCGACGGGCTCGTCCTCGACGGCGGACGCGTCCCGGACCGGGTGTTCGAGATCCTGCAGAAGCACCTGTCCGACAAGGAGATCCTGCAGCTGACCTACATCACCTGCATGTACGAGATGCACGCGACGATGTCGCGCGCGCTGCGGCTGGAGTTCGACGACCGTCCCGAGCCGATCGTCGAGGTCGCCGCCCCCGAGGGCTACGGCAACCGCGACATCTCCGCCGACCTCACCGGGGGCAGCTGATGCTGTTCCCCGTCCCGGACCGGGTGCGGGGCGTCCGCGACGCCGTCCACGCGTTCATGACCGAGCGCGTCGAGCCGGCCGAACCCGCCCTCAACGCCGGCGACCGCGACACCCTCCTCCGCCTCCGCGACGAGGCGAAGAAGGAGGGCCTCTGGGCGCTCGGCCACCCCAAGGAGCTGGGCGGCGGCGGCCTGCCGTTCCTCGACTACGTGTACGTCAACGAGGTGCAGGGACGCAGCGAATGGGGGCAGCTCGCCCTCGGCACGTTCACGCTCCAGGACTCGCTGATGCTGCACAAGTACGCGAGCCCCCGCTGGCGCGACCGCTACCTCGCCCCGATGGTCGCGGGCGAGGTGTCGCCGAGCTTCGCGATGACCGAGCCCGCCTACGCCGGCTCCGACCCCACCCAGCTGCAGACGAAGGCCGTCCTGGACGGCGACGAGTGGATCATCACCGGCCGCAAGTGGTTCACCACGGGCGCCGCGCAGGCCGCGTACACCACCGTCATGTGCCGCACCGAGCCCGAGGGGACCGCCCCGCACCGCGCCTTCAGCATGATCATCGTGCCGACGGACACGCCGGGGTACCGGATCGTCCGCGAGACCCCGGTGCTCGGCCTCAACGGCGGGCACTACGAGGTCGCCTACGAGGACGTCCGCGTCCCGGCCGACCACCTCCTCGGCCCGCGCGGGCACGGCTTCGTCATCGCCCAGGACCGCCTCGGCCCCGGCCGCATCTTCCACTGCATGCGCTGGCTCGGCCAGGCGCAGCGCGCGTTCGAGCTGATGTGCGACCGGCTCGGCACCCGCGTCGCGTTCGGCGAGCCGCTGTCGGCGAAGCAGCTGATGCAGCAGCACGTGTTCGACTCCTACACCGAGATCCAGGCGTCCCGCCTGCTCACCCTCCAGGCCGCCGAGCAGATCGACGCCGGCGACCAAGCCCGCATCGAGATCGGCGCGATCAAGGTCGTCGGGGCGCGGATGCTGCACAACGTCGTCGACCGGGCCGTCCAGGTCCACGGCGCCGCCGGCCTCACCGACGACCTCCCGCTGTCGCGCATGTACCGGCACGCCCGCGAGGCCCGCCTCTACGACGGGCCCGACGAGGTCCACATCCAGAGCACCGCCCGCCGGATCCTCAAGGCGATGGCGTGAGCCTCACCCGCCGCGCCCTGATCTCCGGCATCGGCCTGGCCGCCGTCCTCGGCCCGACACGGACGGCGGCCGCGGCCGGCCGTCCGCGAAAAGGAAAGCACATGAAGATCACCAAGCTGGCGAGCGGGCTGCTGTTCCCGGAGGGCCCGACGGTCCTCCCGGACGGCGACGTGCTGGTCGTCGAGATCCACCGCGGCACCCTCACCCGCGTGAAGCCGGACGGCACCACGTCGGTCGCCGCGACGACCGGCGGCGGCCCCAACGGCTCAGCGCTCGGCCCGGACGGCCGCGTCTACATCGCCAACTCCGGCGGCCTGCGCCGCTTCGAGGTCGGCGGCTTCGTCTTCGCCGGCGGCATCCCCGACGACTACACCACCGGCAGCCTCCAGGCCGTCGACCTCGCGGACGGCTCCGTCGAGACCCTCTACACCGAGGCCGACGGCGTCCCGCTGCGCGGCCCCAACGACCTCGTCGTCGACGCCCACGGCGGCATCTACTTCACCGACTACGGCAAGAGCGACGGCGTCACCGGCGACAAGGGCCGCCTCTACTACGCCAAGGCGGACGGCTCGTCCATCAAGCAGATCGCCGGCGGCATGGAGGGCCCGAACGGCATCGGCCTGTCGCCCGACGGCACCCGCCTCTACGTCAGCGAGACCTACACGGCCCGCGTCTGGTGGTGGGACGTCACCGCCCCCGGCGAGATCAAGGGCGGCCGCTCCCTCGGCGGCTCCGGCGGCGGCAACTTCCTCTACACCGCCCCCGACTACGTCAACTTCGACTCGCTCGGCGTCGACGGCCACGGCAACGTCTGCGTCGCGTCCATGGTCCACGCCGGCATCTCGATCATCAGCCCGGACGGCGACCTCGTCCGCTTCGTCGACATCAACGTGGACGACGACCCCGGCATCACCAACATCACCTGGGGCGGCCCCGACATGCGCACCGCCTACGTCACCGCCTCCAGCACCGGCCACCTCCTGAAAATCGAGAACTGGCCCTACCCCGGCCTCCACCTCAACCACGCCTGACCTCGTCCCGCCCACCCTGGCGTCAGGGGGGCTTGACGTCAGGGGGGGTTGACGTCAGGGTGGGGGGATGATCACTCCTGAGGGGATCGAGAGAGAGTTCACGTTGCTGACGGCGGCGGGGCGGCATGACGAGCTGTGGGTGCGGGACACGATGGGCGACGTGCCGCTGCTGCGCGAGGAGGCCCTGGAGCGGCTCGCGCTCGGGGAGGTCATCGCGCGCAAGGCGGTGTACGGGCGGCAGCTCGCGGTGCGGACGGCGCGGGAGGCCGGCGCGTCGTGGTCGCAGATCGGCGCCGCGCTCGGCGTCAGCAAGCAGGCCGCCTGGGAGGCGCACGCCCGGTGGATCGACGACCAGGAGGAGCAGCGCCGCGGCTGCGACTACAAGGGGATGGACGAGGAGCAGGTCGCGCGGGCGCGCGAGCTGGCCGGACGGGTCGAGGAAGGCTGACCCCCGCGCGGCGATCATGATCGTGGGGCGGTGCGCGTCCTAGGATGCGGCGTGAAATCTGCCGACGGGGGGACGCGGATGGGGATGGACGAGGTCGTCCGGCAGCTGCGGATGACGATTCACGACGCGCAGGTCGCCTTCGACTGCATCGGGCTCGGCGAGATCGAACGGGCCGGGAACTGCATGATCACCGCGAGGGCGGCGCTGGAGGCGGCGGAAACGGTGCTGCGGCACGATCTGGCGCGGTTCCCGCTGGACGAGCTGGCCGGCGAGGGCGCGAAGGTGATGGCCGCGATGGGCGACTAGCGAGCCTTGCCGGATGGCCGGAGTTTCCGGAGTGCGGTACTGGGAATTCTTGCCACTAGCGAGGGAACGGAGGCGCATGGTATGGAGGTCGTCCTCGAGATGACCCTGCCGAGGAACGCCGAGAGCGCTCCGCTGGTCAGGCATACGCTCGACGCCTCTCTGCGCGGTCTGGGCGTCCCGCCGGAGGTCCGCGCCGACATCGCGCTGGCGCTGGGAGAGGCGTGCGCGAACGTCATCCAGCATGCCACCGCGGGCAAGGATTACGAGGTCAGGGCGCGGATGGACGGCGCGAAGTGCGTCGTCGAGGTGATCGACGGCGGGGCCGTGGTGAGCACCGCCGAGGGCGGTGACACCGGGCGCCGGGTGTGGGACGCGCCGCCCGCGCCGCCGGGGGCCGAGCACGGCCGCGGGCTGCAGCTGATGCGGGCGTGCACGGAGGAAGTCCACATTCTCGATCGCGTCCAGCGAAACGGGGCGATCGTGCATTTCGAGAAATCGTTCGCCGGCTGACGCGGGATTTTCGCGCCATTCGTGCGGCCCGGTCGCTTCGGCCGGTGCGGCGCGTCTGGTAGGCAAATATCGTGGACTTCACCGTGCGCCGGCGCCGTTACGGCGACCAGACGATCGTGGCCGTGTCGGGCGATGTCGATGTCGGGAGCAGCCCCGGGCTGCGGGTGTTCCTGCTCGGGCTCGTCGAGGACGGCGCGCGGCGGCTGGTGATCGACCTCGACGGCGCGACGTTCCTGGACTCGACGGGCCTCGGCGTGTTCATCGGGGTGTCGCGCCGGCTGGGGGCGCTGAACGGGGAGATCGTGTTCGCCGGGGGCCCGCCGGGCGTGCGGGACGTCTTCGAGGTGACGCACCTGGCGAAGGTGTTCGAGCTGTACGGGACCGTGGAGCAGGCGGTCGCGCGACGACGAGTGGGAAACGGAACGTCGCCGTCGAGGACGATTCATGGGGCAGCGGCTGGGTGAGCGCGAGGCGGATCGTCACGCGTTCTCCC